>NZ_JBZXVU010000030.1:0-44168 GCF_058892565.1 Hirschia sp.
CCTTGCAAACCTGCCATCATGATGACGGCTGGAATATTATCAATGCGAAGCCCTTGGGCTTCTTCATTGCCGCCAAGCATTTCAACCAAGCCATCATTTACGATCTTGATGACTTGCTGTCCCGGCTTCACAGAGCGGATAACATCTTCACCAACGGCTTTAGGCTTAATATCGGCAATGAATTGCTTGACGACATCAAGCGCAACATCAGCCTCAAGAAGAGCTACACGAATTTCACGCAGCGCAGACGACACGTCTTTTTCAGAAAGGGAACCCTTTCCGGTCAGGCCATCAAATACGCCCGAGAGTCTATCTGTTAGCGCGTCAAACATGCGCGATCTCCTTTAATTCTATTGGAATGATGCCGGTTTTAACCATAAGGCCAAGATGGCGTCACTCGCCTTTCCTTGCAACAGTCACGCTCCTCAATTGCACGAATAAAACGCGCACAAAGCAAGTTAACCCCGCTGGGCGCTAGGCGCTGAGCGAGGGTGCTTATGCTGGGCTCATCTGATGAAACAGGGTCGTCCCAGATCAAGGCGCAGGTATAGCTACGCGGAAAGATCGTGGTGTTTAGGCGCAAAGACACAGAAGAGTCAAGGTTGAGACAATTCAACACATTCTCAAGACACTTCATCACCCGCTATATGGAATTTACGTTGAACCAAATAAAAATACGGCCAGCTAATTAGCTGACCGTATTAAGCACGAATATAATGTGCTTGTTGATAGAACACGAATATAGTGTGTTCCTTACGTCCCATTTCAACCCAGAGGTACGCTATATACAATATAGCTAATTGCAAATAAGTCGCAACCTATCAAAATTGATAGGTCTTATATAAAATTCAATCGGATTGCTTTTGCGACAGCATGAGCGTTAGTTGTCGCTTTGAGCTTATATCTAGCATTTCGAATATGCATATTCACCGTGACTGTCGCGATTGAAAGTTCATCTCCAATTCGATCCGGCCGCAGTCCTCGTGCTAGAAATGCGAGACAATCTCTCTCTCTATCAGTTAGTGGTTCTATGCTATATAATAGATCAGCTATGGATTGGGACAGAACTTGGTTCATGAAGTTCATAAAAACCAATATTTCACTCGCCCCAGCTTCCCAGACCTTCAGAAACTCTTTCTCACGCAACTCTGATGCAACCCCAATACCCGCCGGTGGCTTATTATCCATCGGCAAAGACCCTAAAGGAATAACACACCCATTTTGCCAATTTGCCTCAGCAGCGTCTCTTAAATATTTTTCTTCATCGCTGGTAAGCACTTGCATTTTTTTTTGGAGTTCATATCCGACCAATATTGGCGTTGGTCTTTCTTTGCGTAGTTCCCGAACAGCAAAGTCAACTTCTTCATATTTTTCATTCATATAGTGCTCAGCCCAATCGTCACTCATTGTCGAAATGAATTTAAGCGGGGCATCAGCTCTAGAGAAATTCAACGTGTCTAGATATCCAAAATTAAACGACCAGAATCCTTTATTCTCGACAAAACCTTGAATAGCTTTCGTTATTTCTTCCTGACTTTTGGCGGACTGCAAACGATCACAACCATCCATGAAAGTTTGACTAAACATGGTATTCACGGCCTTCTTCACAACAACAGACGTCGAATACCAAATAGACTAGCTCAAAAATGAATAAACTCAATTCGATATTTCCATCAAAGTCACACACTGTGCAGCTGCAATAAAAACATCATCTTCATTTTTAGCAAAAAAATTAAAACTCTTTTTTCTTCAATTAAGCGAGCATTAAAGAGTCTGATGCAAATTAGGGTCATAGGCACACACACTATTGAGGTTCCATTAGATGCTACCATCTAAATTTAGAATGTCTGCAGCTACCCTTCTCATGGGTTTGATCAAAGCTGATCAAACAATCAATGATCAAGAAGTAGACGCAGCCTATGATTACCTGAACAACTTAGGTTCTGATGAACCTGAGCGCCCGTGGGCACCCGGCGATAATGCTGCTTTGGGTCGCACATCTGGCAACCGCCTAAACGAAGCCTTGGGGGCCTTGCGTTATTCTCCTGAAGAAGACCGCATGGACCTTATGGAAGCACTCTGGCATGTCGCTGCTGCGGATGGAAACATCCACGAAGCGGAAGAGGAATTCGTCGCTAGCGCTGCTGAAGCACTCGACCTTCCAAAATCTGTGGTTCAAATTATTCGTCCAGCAATGGGTGATGCTAATTTTGAAATCGCACCGCGTCTCAGCGCCTAATTACAGCGCTTTATTAGATTATGAACACGCCGTCTTAGACCTTATGTCTTGGGCGGCGTTTTTATTTCACTCTCCAACCTGTCCCAAACTAGGTGTTTTTAAGGATGTTGGTGCCCCCCATTGCATTGCAGCTTCACGTGCAGCTTCATTTTTAGGGCGCGGCACAAGACCAGATTGAGTCGCAACCACTTCATAGACAGCTCCATCCGCCATTGGTGCATAAGCACCATTTCCATATATGGCATCTACAGCTTTGAGGTTTTTGAAAATTTCATTCTTGCGAGACAATTGATAGATATCGAGTGCAGCAGATGTACCCACAGGTGATAAATCAAAAGCTTTTGGAGGCGCGTTGTTTTCTTGATTCACTTCATCAAATCGCCCTTGAAGACGATCAAGACGAAAAATAGCATCATACCCGGTAACATTCGCCCAAGGTTTCCACTTCAGAAAACGGGCATCAACACGAAAAGCATCTCCCGTCAGTTCAAAAATGACAGGTTCACCAAAGTCTTCGCCTTGCCCAGTTGGCACGCGCATCGTCGCCGTAAATGCTTGCGGACTAGTTTGTGAAAAAGTAATTTCTGCCGCCGGACGCTCATAGGTTAAACGTGCATAAGTTTGCAAATTCATACCCGCTAAAACAGCCACAGCTGTACCGGATAGAAAGACACCCCCAAACAGGAAACGGCTCAAACCGGAAAACATCTTGAACCGGAATAAACGACCTAAGCCACCGCCAACCATCAAAACACCAATAAGCCCTGTTAGTGCTGGAATTGCCCACCAAATTGAAATATTCATCACAGCATTACCCCTTTGATGCAGCAAACTAACGCGCCCATGGCCAGCTTGTTCCAAGACATGCAGAAATTAACCTGTCATTAACTTGGTTGTTCCGCTCTTAACACGTGATGAATGGATTAGAACAGTCAGATTCATGCCATGAATGAAAAACGGGACTAAATTTCACCTCAATAGCAAACAAAATCAACCTAAAGATGAATGTTTCAACGGAGCATAACCCATGCCCCTTTCTCCAAATTTTACTCTAAAAAGCAGCCTTAAAAGTAAAAAGCACATCCGAACCAAGTTCGAACGTGCTTTCTAACCGCTCATTGTAAGGAACCTCAAATGCCCTAGAAAGGACGAGGACGCCCATTACCTTTTTCAACGTGTAGGCCGCATTCGGTTTTATCCATACCCGCCCAGCGACCTGAACGAAGATCATTTGGATCTTCAGCAGGCTGCGTACATGGCCAACATCCAATTGAAGGATATCCCTGTTCTAGCAATGGGTGACGCGGTAAATTCCGGTTTTTAAAGAATAATTGCACATCTTCAGGTGTCCAAGACGCGAGTGGATTCACTTTATAGCGACCAGCTGCAAATTCAAACACAGGCAATTGCATACGTTCACCACCATGAAAACGCTTTCGCCCAGTTATCCATGCATCATACCCATGCAAAGCAGGCTCTAGCGGTCGCACTTTGCGAATTTCACAACACACATCTGGATCGGTTTTATAAAGATCGTTTTTTGGATCTTCGATCAAGCGCTCTTCTTCATCAGGATGAATAGTTTTCACACCTGTTAGGCCGAGAAATTCGACCAAATCATCACGATATTGAAGTGTCTGATGAAAGTGCATGCCTGTATCAATAAAAAGAACAGGAAAAGATGGGTCCACATCCGCAATCAACGCCAACATCACAGCGCTTTCCGCACCAAATGAGGACACATAACAAATGCGTTCACCAAATTCGCGCTTACGCGCAGCACGGATGATGGTCTGTGCAGACGCATCTCGTAATTCTTTATTCAAACGGAACAAGCGATCTTCGCGTGTTTCATTCGCAGGAATGGTTCCAGTATCGGCCATTAAAGATAGCCTCCTTATTCTGACACCGTTTTTGAAGCCGCATGACGACGCTCAAAAATGGGGACAGTTGCACCTGACGTGCGTTGATATGCATATGTGAAATCGGAGATCGCATCTTCGACCACATTTGACGCTTCACCTGAAGTGGGTTCAAAAACGAAACTGTCAATACCACAACGCGCCATTTGATCCATTTGATCACGCAAAACCTGCCCAATCGCACGCACTTCACCTTTGAATTGAAGGCGACGGCGCAAAAGTTGAGCCTGAGAATAACCGCGACCATCTGTGTATTTACCAAATGTCACTTCAACCAGAGACAAACGGTCAATCACGTCCGTCAGCTCAAGTGCATCATCAGCTTCGCTTAAGCGCACCCCAATGTCGCCATTGCGCGCTAGAATCGCGTCTTTCTCAGCTTTAAAGCGCTCCAAAGATACACATACAGGCCCGTCTGTCGGAATTGTCTGATCTTCTTCAACACACACAAATGCATCTTCAATAATGCCAGCTTTGCCGTTCTCGAATTTAACTGTCGGCATAAAGAGCCTCCTTGAATGGCTCAGCGCCAAGGCGCTCCAGCGTTGAGATAAATTTTTCGTCAGATGCTTCACGAATTTCCAAATATTTCTTGGCCACACGTTCCAGCGCCGGCGTCACTTCTTCATAGCGAAGTCCCGGTCCTTGAATGTCTCCAATACGTGCTTTTTCATCAGCGCGCCCACCAAAGGTGATTTGGTAGAATTCTTCACCTTTTTTATCGACGCCTAGAATACCGATATGGCCAACATGGTGGTGACCACATGCATTGATACAGCCAGAAATATTGATGTGTAACTTACCCAATTCACGGTCATATTTGGAAAACATGTTCTGAATTTCCATCGCAACCGGAATCGAGCGCGCATTCGCAAGGTTACAATAATCAAGCCCAGGACAACAAATCAGGTCAGAAGCCAAATCCACATTGTCAGCCCCAAGACCAGCATCATCTAGTGCAAGATAGACATTATAAACTTCATCCAATTTCACATGCGGCAGCACGATGTTTTGAATGTGGGTAATGCGTAAATCATCAAATGAGTATGCTTTGGCAATATCAGCCACAACTCGCATCTGGGCTGATGTTGCGTCACCCGGCGCGACATTCAACGGCTTCAATGAAATAGTGACAGACGTATATCCATCCACTTTGTGCGCAGACAAATTCGTCTCAGCCCATTTTGCAAACGCTGCATCATTTGCTTTGGCTTCTTCAAACGCTTTTGAGTCAGCTGGCAAAGTTTCAAATGCTGGCGCTTTGAAATAGTCTGAAATACGATCAACTTCTTCTTGCGGCAAACGCACTTTTTCTTCGTCGCGCTGCGCCGCAAATTCGGCATCCACTTGTTGGGTAAACACTTCAGGTGTTAGCTCAGTGACCAAGATTTTGATACGCGCTTTATATTTATTGTCACGGCGACCATGCAGATTGTAAACGCGCATGATAGCTTCAAGCCAATCAAGAATATCATCCTTGGCAACCCAGTCTTTAACCGTGGTTCCAATGACAGGCGTACGGCCAAGACCGCCCCCAACAATGATTTCAAACCCGACCTCACCCGCACCATTACGCTTCATGTGCAAGCCGATATCGTGCACACGAATAGCTGCACGGTCGTTCTCAGCCGCTGTTACTGCAATTTTAAACTTGCGCGGCAAGTGCGCAAACTCAGGATGGAAAGTCGACCATTGACGGATGATCTCACACCAAGGACGCGGATCTTCAATTTCTTCAGCTGTCGCCCCAGCAAACTGATCAGTCGTCACATTACGAATACAGTTCCCAGATGTCTGAATGGCGTGCATTTCAACATTCGCCAACTCTTCCAAAACAGTTGGGATATCCTTTAGCGCAATCCAGTTGAACTGAATGTTCTGACGTGTCGTGAAATGGCCATAGCCTTTATCATATTTCTCGCCAACATCCGCCAATGTGCGCATTTGTTTAGACGACAACTGCCCATAAGGAATTGCAATACGCAGCATATAAGCGTGCAATTGCAGATAGACACCATTTTGCAAACGCAATGGTTTAAAATGGTCTTCATCCAATTCGCCAGATAGACGACGCGCAACCTGACCTTTGAACTGGGCCACGCGATCACGAACCATTTGTTCGTCAAATTCATCATAACGGTACATATTTATTCGTCTCCGTGGGAAAGTTCAGGATGGGCATGTTCAAGCCCTAAATCCGTTTCAACGCGTGCTACCCAACGGCGCACAGCGGGAAATTCATTAATATCAAAGCCACCTTCATGCGCCCAGCGTGTGTATGCGACACACGCAATATCGGCCAAAGATAGCGCTTCACCGACAAGATAGTCAGAGTAATTAAGCTGCATTTCCAATGTTCCAAGGGCGCGTCGCCCTTTGGCCATTAACTCAGGATCAATCTCGTCATCGGCTTGTTTTAGGTACACTTTCTTAAAACGACGCACTGCAATCGCAGGTTCGTGCGTGTATTGCTCCCAAAACAACCAAGACATCATTTGCGCCCGTTCAAAGGCTGAATCTGGGATAAGGTCAGATCCAGCTTCTTCCGCGAGATAAAGCATTATTGCGTTAGATTGAGGCAAAATGCGCCCATCCGGCCAGCGCGCCAAAGGCACTTGCCCAGCAGGATTAATCGCTAGAAATGCTTCTGAACGCGTATCACCTTTTAACAGATTCATTTCCACCCAATCATAGGGTGTTTCTGTCAATTCAGCGACCCAACGAGCCTTCAGGCAGTTGCCGCTTATGCTATCTCCATAGAGAGTCATTTTAGAGATATTACGAGAAGGCATTATGCGTCTCCAGCCTGACGCCCATATTGGGGGTGACATGTCGGACCATTCGCACGAATGCTCTCTCTTAGAGTTTCGCGCCCGATAATCTGACCATCTTCTGAGACTTCCATCAAATAGGGGTCATTTGCACGCGTTTGATCTTTAACAGCTAAAGCCAATGCTTCATCTGCGGCGTCATGCGTCACGACCTCAGCTTCAGAAACTTTTTGCGTCCAGTCACCAGAGGCTGTGCGATAAATCGTATAACCATTTGGCGCATCCCAAGCCGTCACAACTTTAGGCACTTCAGGTTTTAGTTTTGGACGTACAGAACTCATTGTACTGCCTCCCCAGAAAAATGTTGAAATTCAGATTCAGCCAACGTTCTCAAACCAAGCGCTGAAACCTCACCAATAACCAAAAGCGCTGGTCCGGCAATATTATTTAATTCGAGCAAATCAGGCAGGCGCTCTAGTTGCCCATACACAACTTTCTCATCAGCCCGCGTACCATTCTCAATGATTGCTACAGGCGTTGATCCATCACGACCAGCACGCATCAATCGGTCTGTAATAGCCGGTGCAGTGCCAACGCCCATATAAACGACCACAGTCTGATTAGCGCGCGCCAGCGCATTCCAATCAAGATCAGGTATATCGCCTAATTTCGCATGGCCAGTCACAAATGTAACCGATTGAGCATGATCACGATGCGTCAAAGGAATTTGGTGAGCCGCCGCACATCCAAGCGCTGACGAAATACCCGGCACAACTTCACAGGCAATGCCTGCTGCCCTTAACGCCTGCACCTCTTCGCCGCCGCGTCCAAAAATAAATGGGTCACCGCCTTTAAGGCGCACCACACGCAAGCCAGCTTTCGCCGCTTCTATCAGTTTTTCATGTATTTGCGTTTGTGGAACGGAATGGTCGCCTTTGGATTTCCCCACAGGCACACGCACCGCATCCTCAGGTATCAAATCCATGATATCAGCACCGACAAGACGGTCATAAAAGACAATTTGCGCCAACTGAAGGCGCTTCAATGCCTTGAGCGTGAGCAATTCAGCATCACCTGGCCCTGCTCCTATTAGACAAACTGATCCACTCGCAAACGATTGAGAATGAGACTTGTCCACTTTGGGAGAATGCGTCATAGTTGAACCCTTTAGTTTTGCTCAAGACTTAAGCGCTTTAAGCCCACGCAAAACAGCCAATACTTTAGAAGGGTAAATACTATCTACCCTACATCACAGACCATAAGTGGCGCCGTCTGCGCTCCGTTACAATGCAATTGAGCTAAGCTGAAACATTAGAGCATCTTCACAATGACTGAATCTGATAACCCAATAGACCGTCTTCCGCCCTTAAATGCGCTTCGCGCTTTTGAAGCAGCAGCTCGCAGATTGTCATTCACGAAGGCAGCAGAAGAGCTAAATGTAACACCCGGTGCGATTTCGCAACAGATCAGACACCTAGAAGAATTTGCAGGTGCACCATTATTTCGCCGCACAGGACGTCAGGTTTTATTGACAGATGTCGGTGAAGCCACGCTACCTTTGCTAACCAATGCGTTTGAACAATTGGCCGAAGCTACACATGTATTGCGTGCGCCAAAGCGCCGAAACCGTTTAATGATTTCATGCGCCCCGTCTTTTGCAGCAAAATGGCTGGCGCACCGGCTGGATAAATTTCAACATCTCCACCCCGAAGCAGAAGTCTGGGTTTCAGCAGATATCGCTGTTGTGGATTTTGCAGGCCCAGAAATTGATCTCGCAATTCGGTATGGCGGCGGAAATTATGACGGCCTACGCATCGAAAAACTTATGTCTGAAGAAGTTCTGCCCGTTTGCTCACCTACACTTTTAGAGGGTGAACATCCGCTTCGCACCCCAGCTGACCTTAAACATCACGCACTTTTGCATGATGAAAGCCCTGAAAATGACCCATCCTGTCCAGATTGGGCAAGCTGGTTGGCTGCACGCGATGTTGAGGGGGTCGATTCCTCTCGTGGCCCGCGCTTTAATCAATCGGCAGTCGTCGTAGATGCTGCCGCCTCAGGACGCGGCGTCGCACTAGCAAAAAAAGCAATCGCGGCTGGCGACCTTGAAAGCGGGCGATTAATTGCCCCGTTTGCAGACGGCACAAATGAAATAGATTTTGCATATTGGACTGTTTGGCCACGCGGCCGCACCCAATCGCCAATTGCACGCGAATTCATCAAATGGATCAAGGAAGAAGCACAATCAGATCAAGTCGTTGGTGTATAGTTCCTAACACACTTCTTCATACGCGAATCTCATAGACTCTCGACAATTTATGTGAAATCCGTTTCAATGGTTTAACGATTGATTAAGATTAACCTTCTGGACACTTCGTGCTAGTGTACGAGCGTGTATAGATTCTATTGGGCGAGTTACCATGACTTTTTGGCGTCAAGGCAGCAATGATTCATTAAATGACAAACTGGTGCGTCCACGCAGCAGCGGTTCATACTGGGATAGCAAATCTCAATCAAACGCAAAAGAAGAAGCCGTAGAGACTCCTCTAAAAGATGCACAAGATGTGTTTTCAGACGTGTCTGAGCAAATCAGTGAGAGCGCTGAATCAGCTTTAGATGATACAAAAGATGAAATCACAAAAGCGGTAGAACAGATTTTCCCAGAAGATCTAAAAACAGACGATTCGACAGACTTACCTGATATTCCATCAGATCTACCCGACCTTGATGCACCAACAGACACGATTCAGCTCGAAGAAGCAGATCTTGACGACGTATTGGCAGCACCTCCAGTTCTTGAAGATTTAGATGAATTGGACGACAGCCTAGAGCTAGAAGAATCATTGGAAGATTCAGACGTCACTTCAATTGAATCTTTATCGTTTGATCAAGAAAACGAATACAGTCTTGAAGATGAAGACGACACAGAAAAATTCACTTTAGGTACTCCTCCGCCACCTCCAGAAGACGAACTGATTGCACTGGAAGAAAGCGAAAGTCTAAATATTCCTGACATTGACGTTAATGATTTAGAAACCCCAACTCTAGAAACTACTGATATAGAAATTCCAGAATTGGAAGATGCTGAACTTGTTTCAGACGCTTCCGAAATTGGCAAAATGCCACCCGTCCTGCCAGTCAGTGGACGCGGCTCTGGAAACACAGCCCACAAATTGGATCAGGAAGAGTTTCGAGACAATGACACCAGTGTTGACACAGAAAGTGATGAATTAGTCGTGCCGGATGCACGACTAGATAGCGACGAACTCGACACTAAATCGAGTCAAAACTCGCCATCAGAAGACAAAAACGGATCTGGTCAGGTTATTGCCTTCCCGCCAAGTCAGGGCAAATCCAGTCAAACTGACACCCAAGCAGATGATGGTCTCACTGAAGAAGAACGCTTGGCAGTGTCACTTTCCGCAGGTGCCGGCGCAGCGCATTCAACCACGAAAAATTCACCGTTCAACACCCGTCTGGCAAAACCAAAACACAATAGTCCAATCGTAACACCCCGCCAAACTGCAGCGACATATTACGATTCTGACGAGCAAGTTTACGAACCAGGCATAGATGACAATGATGGATATTATGTTCCATCACAGGACGATTCTGATGGCAGCGGACGCCGCATCGCCCTATATCTAGCGGGTGCTGCATCAATTTCAGCTATATGTGCTGCTGTATACTTCATGCTGCCTAAAGGCGATGATGATAGTGTTCAAATCGCTGATGCTGGAAATAACACTGCGCCAAGCCAGCCAAATATCACTGCACGTGATACGACGACAACAGATGCGGCAACAACAGCTTCCAGTTCAACATCTGCCGATGCACCGCTCAACGACCAGCGTGTATTCTCAGACCTAACAGCAAGCGGAACAGAAAATTCTGACACCGCAATTAGCGAACCATCCAGTGAATTATTTGCTTCAATCCCTAAAGAGAGCGAAACAACAACACCTACGGATTCTCGTACGCTATCTCCAAACTCAACAACTCTTTCTTCACCAGATCTAAAATCTGCTGAAATTACAAAGCCTAAAGTGTCTGAAAAAGCGCCAAGCTTGACGCTTTCAAAACCCGCCGCGCCGATCATCGCGCCGCCTACACCTAAAGCGACATCACCTGAAGTAACGCAGCCCACCACTTCTGCGAAAGTGACAGCTCCGACAATCGCACCTAAACCAGCGAAACCTAAATTGTTCGGAAATTCCACTTCAACAGCAAAAACGAAGCAGCCACTTCTATCTAAAATCCTGCGCCCGAACACAGCAAAAGCAATAGCTCCGGTAAGTGTTAGTGTTGGAGAGCGTGTATATGATGGCGTCATGCGCTCTGGCAGCATGCCGCAAACCATTATTGATGCATTGTTTGCAAACGGATCATATCTGGCCGCTAAAGAACAAAAGCAATTTGCATACAATGTACGTCACGCCGCCAAAACGACTCCAGATGGTGAAGTCAATTCAATCATCACACAAAATGGAACACGCGTAGATCTTCACTTCCTATCTACACAGAATGAAGTTCGTCCAACTTTTGTATCGCGAGCTGATAACATCGAGCCATTGCCGCGCTACATGCTGCTCAAAGATGACTGGGTGCGCGTTACAACACCAACAAAACTACATGCCGCTCCACGCCAATATGATCAGACTGTACTGAAAAACCTACCACTCAGCACAACGCTTGAGCGCATGGGCTCCGTCACGGATTCATCTGGTGAGCAATGGTCTATGGTTGGCCAAAACGGGGTCGCGATTGGATATGTCCCCTCTCTCGATCTTGTCAGCCTGTCAGACACGCAAACTCAAACAGTTAGCCCATTTACAACGACCGTATCACAAAGCGTTGTAGAACGTATCGATGTCAGCACGCCTTGTCGTGACTATACAATATCTGTTGGTGGTGCTGGTTCAAGCCATGCTGCTTGCATGACACCAGATGGTGATTGGATGACAAAAGAAGGTGCCACATCTGGTCTTTCTTTTGTAAACACACCGACGCCTTCAATGATCACGAGCGCGCCTCTCGCTTCAAATGAGCTCGCATATTCAAGTTCAAATGACACTTCGCGTTCCGCTCTATCAGAAGAAGCTGAAGCTATTTTATTTGAACCTGAAACATTGCGCCGCGATGCCCGCCATGGTCGTGGCTCTGCAAGCCAACGTATCGGCACGCTGTTCAGTCAGACAAACACGATCAAAGCTGTGAGCATTTCTTCACCCGATGGCCAAACTGGCCAATTATCCTTTGATGGAAAAACAGCTAACTCTGAAACATCCGCTCAAACAGCGACGCCAATCGCTCTGACAACAAGCCTTGTTAAACTTGAAAAACAAGTTCGTTTAATGAATGCTCCTGGTGGTACAATTGTACCAAATGCTGACACAGTTATGCGCGGCGAAGTTTTAGAAGCTGTTTCTGTATCAACAACACCAACCGGCGAAAGCTGGACATTACTTGGTGAAAACGGTGTTGGATATGGATATGTGCGCACAGATTACACGTCGACAATTTCAGCGTATGAAACCGACGCATCAATGCGCTATGATGGCTTTAATGCAGCCACAGCTTTAGGCGGAACTGTCAATTCTGCAAGTGACGTTTCAGGTGATGAATATCAACCTCCTGCCCCAGACTGTCAAACAGCGACTTATGCAACAGGCAGCGAAACTGGTATTTTAAAGGCTTGCTTGCAACCAAACGGCTTGTGGACAGCGGACGTTCAGCCAAATACTGGCTATGACATTCGCTCAACAGCACAAATGGATTTCCTACAGGGTGGTTCAAATCTCTGGTAGAAGACACCAGAATTTAAACATATTGAAAACAGGCCGCGTGAAAATGTCGCCTGTTTTCTTTGACTTCTTGTCATAACGGTAAGTTCAGCATACCCCTTCCTCATCATTCCTTCATAAAATGAGCGAGATAAGAATTGAGTAAGTCCACCTCCCAAAGCGCCTCAGATGGCTCTGACACAAATCACATCACGGGTGAGACCTATAATTCCGACCCTCGCAAGAAAACAGGCCCTGAATGTGAAAGCATGACGGATGTTCGATACGAGATAGACCGAATAGACCGCCTCCTTGTGGAGATACTCGCTGAACGTACAACTTATATAAAAGCTGCTTCGCGCATTAAACCAGATAGAGAAATGGTTCGCGATGTGCCGCGCATTGAAGATGTCGTTGCAAAAGTGTTAGCTCATTCCAAGGAACACAATCTACCAGCAGAGATTGCAGACCCTGTCTGGCGGTTATTGATAGAGCGCTCCATCGCCTATGAATATAGCTCTTACGATGCCTTAAAGGATTCTGACATCGACAATTGATGCTCAACCTTTGCTAATGCTTCGGTGGCTTCGGTCATTTTATCTTTGATTGCGCTGATCAACACACCCGCTTCTGCGGCGGAAACATTTCCTTCACGACCACGTATTTCTGCCGCATGGCATGCTTCTCCTAGCTCCATTGCACCAATACTGCGCGCCGACCCTTTAATTGAGTGCGCAGCATCAGCCCATTGCTCGCACGGCGCGTTAACATCAAGCAGTCGCCCCCAAATGTCACTTTGATGTTTAAAAATACCTAAAACCTCTCGCGCAAGCTCTACGTCACCGCCAGTCATGGCGTTAAGGTGGTCCAAATCGATTATTTTACTCATCATTTCTCGCCTATTGGTCCTGTAGAACGTCGCACATTAAATTTGCTAAGCATTATATGAGCAGCAAGAGAATAAAGATGCCTTAATGGTTAAGTCTGCCTGACAAAAAATCCAAAAACCACCAATTGGCATAACGGTTCAGCTCGTTCCGAAATGATACAATTCCGGTGTTGATTGTCCCAAATATAAACAGTCGCAGATCTAACATTACAATTCCTCGCCAAAGACATCCTGTAAATACAGATCTTCCCTCTTCTATGCTCCAACCAGCCTTGAACCACTGTCAAATATTCGTTTTTCGACTTTAGAATGAAGTTTAACTTGATTTTTGACTTTTTTGACATCATTGTCCCGACAAACTGTGGAGGCAATTATGCTGGGTCTTTTAATTCTCGTTCGCGATTCTTTGCTTGTTTTATTGATGTCTTGGGCTGGTTTAGACGTTACTCCAGAGAAACAAGACGACACGAATAAACCACAAGCGTCTGCAAGCGCCCAACGTCTGTTTTAATTAGTCACACCGTCATCAAGGCATTCTGAGCACGAGTATTTGTGTTCGATTATAAGAATACTCAGGTTTTACATGGGTATATTTTCGAAAAATTCGCTTAACTGGCTAATTTGACATGTAATGGCCCAGATCTTGACTGTATAAAGACAGAGTCATCTGTATAGTTGTATGTCATGAACAAAGTAGCCAAACCTATTCAAAGCAAAAAAGACCTCGAAATAAGGTTAAGCCAAGCCCGCAAAGCCGGTAGCTGGATGCCTTGGGGCACGACCGCTCTTGCCTTCACATGGTGGGGCGGAGCAGCAGCCTATTCAATCGGCAAATATGGTGTTGCAGCCCTTCAGGAAATGCCTCCTGCGGAGCTAGCAGGTGCTGTCGCTATGGCCGCAGGGCCCGGCTTAGCTTTAATCATGTCTGGATTCATGGCACGGGAATCAACACGCTCCGCAAGAGCAAATGAACTCGTACTTGCTGCAACTCAAGAATTGCTTTCACCGGCTTCCGCTTTGTCCGGCGAAGTGGATACACTTGGATCTGTAATAGCTCAGCGTTCTGATGAAATCTACGATACACTCAACGAGACTGAAGCCCGCGTTCAAGTCATCCGTCAGGATATGGAAGAAAGCTCAAATGCTGCAATAAAAGCTGCTGAGATTGTGCGCGCTGATACTGAAGCGCTCAAATTCAAACTTGCAGCTGAACGTGATGAATTGTCCAGCCTGTCTAATTCTATTCGGTCTCAAGCAGCTTCATTGTCTGAAGCCATCCCGATGCATGCTGAAAAAATGACGCGTGCAGCCACGATGGCTCAAAACGAAGTTCAAAAAGCCGGCAAACAATTAGACGATCGCCTCAACACTATTGAAGTGACCGGTAAAAATCTCGCTGCCTCTGCCGCAAACCTTGATCATATGACAGCCGAAAGCCGCAAACGTGCACAGCAATTGGTGCAGTCACTTATGTCTATCAATGAAAACCTACTTGGTTCATCGCGCACAGTTGATAATGCACTGAAAGCCGGCGACATGGCCGTTGAAGCTTCCAAGGCAACAGCCGCAGCAATTCGTCAGGCCATGGATAATGCCCTAGATGGTGCACGGATTTCATCCGAACAAGTTGCTCAACAAGCTTCAAAAACAAATAGTGAAGCCGAAGAAGCAATGAAACGCCTGATCGAAACAGCAGCACGTGCTGAAGGTCTTGTAAAACAGGCTATGGAAACAACCAACAGCCATGTTGAAGAGACTGAAAAACGCATGGACCGTATGGGCGAGCACATGTACACAGCTGCTACGCGCGCAACACAAGCAGCAGAAGCTGGACTTGATCGCGCTAGGTCTCGTATCGAACGCGCATCTCAACTTTTAAATGATGGTCTCGACGACACTGTCTCACATGCTCGTAGAGTAGAAACACCTTATGAAGCACCGGCTCCACGTGTGTCAAAACCGGCCCCGCGCCCTTCTCGCACTGAAGAAACAGTTACACCAACGAGAGTTGAACCAAAACACACACAAGAACCAGACTTTTCACCCTTTGATCCTCTAGAAATTGAAGACTTAGACAACACTTCTTCAACACCAGATTACCAACGTGGCGGCGCCAAACCAACAGCAACAGCAGAACCTTCTAGTGCGACAGCTGCAGCAGCTCACGAAGCTCATACTCTTGAGCAAGAAAAAAGACGCTCAAAAACAACACAACAAGACGCCCAGTCCAGCATGTCTTGGCGTGACCTGCTTTCAAGCATAGGGACAGAAGGCAACGAAGAAGAGCATCACCAAACAGCGCTAGCTTTCGTTGAACAATTGGACCGTTCAGGCATTCGACTAAAACGCGCAATTCGTTCTTCTGACCTACGTCGTATTGCAGCAGCAACTGCAAGAGGTGAACGCCAGCGTCGTCGGGCAACCAAGCAAGCAGCCCCAGGTGAGCTTACACAAATACAACGTCTACTTACCCAAGACGAAGACTTGCGTATTGCAGCTGAGAGCTATCTCGCACTCGAAGAAAACGAAGCCATGAAATTTTTGGAAAGTGCTGAACGCTCACGTGAAGATGCAGACCCGAGACTAGCAGCCTATTTGCTACTGGATGCTGCACTAACAAAATAACTTAGAAAACAATGAAATCCCGCTAGAATATAGAATTCTAGCGGGATTTTTTATAAGCAGGTCTTTATTCTGCTACGATGCAAAAAGCATTCAATTTATTGCCATCAAGATCGCGGAAATAAGCGGCATAAAACCCACCGCCACGTGGGCCCGGTTTTCCTTCACAACTCCCACCGAGTTCGATGGCTTTCTCATAAAGAGCCTTAACCTGATCTGGCTTTTCTACCGCCAAGGCAATCATAACGCCGTTTCCGACAGTCGCCGCTTTGCCATCATGCGGCTTTACAACAGAAAAAGCTGTCGCTTCAGGGCTTGTGCCCCACACAACATATCCATCGGTTTCCATTGTACGTTTTGCGCCAAGTTCTGCAAAAAATGCATCATAAAATTTAGTTGCGCTTTCAAAATCATTTGTGCCAACAGTTGTATAGCCAATCATGATTAAACCCCTTGCATATCAATTAAACGATGCAACGTTGATACATGCCCTGCTGACACAAAACTGACAGTAGAGATTCCATTATTTATTCTTTAGAAAAGAATCACGAGTGCCGCTTGGCAGTAGACAAAGAACCAGTCGCAATAAAAAACCGCCTAAACAAAGAATGTTTAGACGGTTTTATAAATTATTTATAATATGAAATCAGGTGTTTAATTGAATTTCAGGTGGAAATTCTGGAATAATCTCTTCTGGCTCCAACTCATTTTCTAATTCGTCTTTGGCCGCATCTTCATCCTGTTGCTTTCTACGTTCAGCGCGCTTTTCAAGACGTTTAGCGCGACGTTCAGCATCAAGATCATATGGCTGTGCATGTGTTGCCACAAAATCAGCGGTAATTTCCGCGGCATTGCTAATCGCACGCGCCAATGCCTCAGCGCGATCTACAGATTTTTTATTCTCTAGCAACTCAACAGCTTGCAAAACATCCGAAGCAATAATGCTCTTATCACCAGAACGAGTCAGCACCACACGTACCTTACAAACAGCTTCTTCTTTTTCATTATCTACTGTCAGGTCCAATATGCTCAGTCTAAGATCATATTCACCACGCGCACCAACCTGCACTGGCACGGCTAACCCATCGCCTTCGGAGACAGTTAGTGCATCCACGACAGCAGCTTGGAACAATCGGGCTGGCGAGTCTGCCCAACGCACATCATTGATATATTGAATACGTTGGTTATCAGACGCAGCGATTTCAGCACCAGAAATAGCCCCCATGGCATCAGGAATATGAACAACAATATTCGTGTTCAATGGAGAGCTGGCACCGCGCATCCCAGATGTTGGCAACCGTACCAAAGCATCAGGCTGTTTAGGCTCTGGCAGTACAGATACACACCCGCCCAGTCCCATTCCAACAAGAATAAGAGGAAGCACATACATTTGCTTTTTCAAACGAATAAACATTTTCTATCTATTTCCCATTACTCATATGGTTTGACATCGCCAAGCACAAATTCTCGTGGATCGCGTTCAAGTTCAGCAACAACACCGTCCAGTCTCTGCACAAGCAATTGCACATCCTGTAACGTCGTCGACAATTCGCTCATAACTTCTTCTGCGCTCGGTGCAAGTTCGTCCATAACAACCCCCTCAACTGAGCCGACTGCATGATCTGCACTTTTAACAACATTCTGCATGTCTTTAAGCAAAAGCATTGTATCTTTCGTCATCAACGCCACATTCGCATCAAATTGGACACTCGCAGCATCCACAGCCACAGCAGCATCATTCATGGCTATACCGGCCCCCTCCAGCGCTTGAATAGCGCGCTGAGCGTCAGCAGCAATTCCATTCTGACCATTCGCCACAGCTGTTAAATCTTCGATATTTGCTAGAATATTAGAGATGCGGGTCACGTTTTCATCTCTAAACATTCGGCTAACGCGATCCAGAGCATCCGTACTCGATTCAATGAGCCCCTCTCCCCCTGAAAAGATTTTATCCAATTGCGTCTTGTCCGTTTTAATACGCGGCGGATAGGGACGAATGCCTTTGTTCAATAGCGGTTCATCAGGGCTACCTGCTTTGATCTGAATGAACGTCATGCCCGTAATACCAAGCAGCCCTAATTCAGCACGAGAATCTGACTTAACCGGCGTGTTTGCATCAACGCGAATTCTCGCGATCACATTATTTGGGTCTTGTGCATCAAGCCCTAGATCAGTGACCTCTCCAACTTTGATACCGTTAAAGCGAACCTCTCCACCTTCAGACAACCCATTAACTGCCCCTTCGAACACAACGTCAAAGACTGAAAATTCTTTGGAGAATTGAACCTTGGATATCCAAACTGCGAACAGCACAAAAGCCACCATCGCCATAAGAACGAAAGCCCCGATCAGTCCGTAATTTGCGCGCGTTTCCATTTGAACCGCCCTTTCTAACTATTACCCAGAGCTGCGCGTCCACGCGGCCCGGAAAAGTATTCTTGTATCCAAGGATGAGGGTTTGCTCGAACTTCATCCATCGTCCCAACAGCCAACACTTTGCCATCATTTAAAACTGCTATCCGATCACAAACAGCATGTAACGAATCCAAATCATGCGTCACTAAAAATACAGTAAGCCCCAACGCATCACACAAAGAGCGCAATAACAGATCAAAATT
This sequence comes from Hirschia sp., assembly GCF_058892565.1. Taxonomy (NCBI): domain Bacteria; kingdom Pseudomonadati; phylum Pseudomonadota; class Alphaproteobacteria; order Hyphomonadales; family Hyphomonadaceae; genus Hirschia; species Hirschia sp. Next base: position 18,845 of record NZ_JBZXVU010000030.1, read on the forward strand.
TCCCGCACCAATTGGATCCAGTCCAGCAGTTGGCTCATCTAGGAATAACAATTTTGGATCAAGCGCCATAGCACGCGCCAAAGCAGCACGTTTGCGCATTCCACCAGACAGATCAGAAGGACGTTTAGGAGCTGCATCCCCTTCCAAACCAACCATTTGTACTTTCATACATGCCAATTCTTGCATCAATGCAATAGGCATATCTAGGTGTTCGCGCATGGGTGCCATAATATTTTCTTGGACGCTAAGCGTTGAAAACAATGCTCCATCCTGAAACATAACACCCCATTTTTGTTCAATCACTCGCCGCTCTTCTCGATCAAGCGATGTAAGGTCTTGCCCGTAAACTTCGATATCCGCTTTCTTAGGTTGAATAAGTCCAACTATCGAACGCAGCAACACAGACTTCCCTGTACCTGAAGGTCCGATCACACCCATGATTTCACCATCACGCACATCAAGGTCTAGATCTTTATGCACCACTTTAGTGCCAAACTGATTGGTCAGATTACGCACACGAATAGCAAGTTTGTGACCATCTTCCATCATTACAATCCCATCTCCATATAGAGGATGGCAAAGATTGCATCGATGACAATGACAAGGAAAATGGCCTGAACGACAGATGAAGTGGTGCGCTGACCAAGAGATTGAACATCACCTGATACAAGCAATCCCTGACGACACCCGACCAGCGCAATTACAGTTGCAAACACAGGCGCTTTTACAATTCCTACCCAAAAATTCTGACCTGGAACGGTGTCTTGAATGCGTTGAATGAACATGGCTGGGGAGATATCCATCACACCCCACATCACCAACAAACCTCCCACGAGTCCCGAAATCATCGCAAAAAATGACAGGAAAGGTGTCATCACAAGCAATGCTATTAACCTTGGAGCCACCAATACTTCCATCGGGTTCAACCCCATGACCCGCATTGCATCGACTTCTTCCCGCATCTTCATTGCGCCAATTTCAGCCGTAAATGAACTATCCGTTCGCCCCGCCAGCAAAATAGCCGTCAACACCAAACCAAATTCACGCAACATCAGAAATCCGACCATTTCGACAGTGAAAACTTGCGCCCCAAAAGATTGAAGCAAATTCACCCCCAAAAAGGCGATCACGATACCGATAAAGAAAGATAACATCGACACGATTGGAAGCGCATTCAAGCCTGCTTCTTCCATTATAGCGACAACGGATGTCCACCGTATTTTCTTGGGATTTAGAAGCAAAAAGAAAACAGTTGTGAATGCCTCACCGATGAATTCCAAAATACCCCAACCCTCTTTTAAGGCATCGACAGTTCCATGGCCAACTCGGTCAAGCAATTGGGTGAAGCCATGCCTATCTTTTGCTTTCTTAACTGGCTCAGGTTTGGCAGCGTTTACAGCGGTAAGCAGGGACATAACACTATGTGTGTCTCCAACTATTTTCGCCAAACTACCAGAAGGGGCACCCAATTGGCGAAGCGTACGATCCACAACATACGCACCGGCAGTATCAAAATCTTCTAATTGAGAGACATCTAACGAGACATCTTTACTGACATCTTTGGACGTGAGTTGACGTAAGGGTTTATCAATTGCACCAACAGTGAATGCCGTCCACGCTCCCTCCAGCACCATAACAGGATCACCCGCTAGGTCTGTAGTGATATCAAATCGAGCTTGGGCATGTGCCAAGAAGCGCTCCTATCGCGTCCATTCTTGACTTAAACTCTACTAAATAGCTTTAAAAATCACCTACTTTATCGTTCAAGGCGAGTAGATATCCTTAACATCATCAAGCACGCGAATAAGCCTCCAATTGCCGCCAATGCAGCCATAGCCCAATATCCTCGAACGCCAATTCCTTCGTATAAATAGCCAGATAATACCCCAGCAGCCCCAGTCATCGCGCCAGCAATCGCAGCAAGAAGAGACAATGCCAAGGTCTGATCTTGTTTGGCAACCTCGCTATGCACCATGCGAACACCTCCGATAAATGTCGCAGCAAAGGTTAATGCATGGAGATTTTGCAAAATAAAAGCACTTAACAGATCAGGGGCAAACCCATACGAAACCCAACGCAGCACTGCCCCTATCGCCCCTATCAATACGAGACGCTGAGGTGTAACCCATGCTGGAAATTTAGATGCAAAAGCAAGAAATGCTATTTCTAGCAATACGCCTGTTACCCATAAAAAACTAATTTCTGTCCCCGAAAACCCCTGCTTTTCCCAGATCACTGTGGAGAACCCATAATAAAATGCATGAGCTGCCTGAATGCAGGACGCGCTTATCAAAAGCAAATATAAGGTAGGACGTCGATATAATCGGATACCTCGTGCCATACGCGACCATAGCCCAGCTTCTGTGCCGCTTTCTCCCAAGGGAATGGACGGCACCAACCAACCTATCAGCATCAAGCCAACAAAGAGACAAGTGATCACCGGCACCAAACTGGACACACCAACATATTGGATAAGAAAACCACCAGAAAATACGCCGAATACAAAAGACAGGGATGCTAGAGCACGCCCTTGACCAAAACTTGGTCTGCTTTCGCCAGCCACGAGTAAAAGGCTAGATTCTCCCAACGGGATGATAGCGTGCACTATCGACATCAAAAAGAAGCCAACAATCGCAAGAAAAATTGGATCAAAGGTGAGATTTAATACAAAATAACCAAATCCGGCCCCAGCAGCCATTAGAACCGAAGCAATTTTTGCTGTGCGCGCATCGGCCCATCCAGAAATCACCGGTCCAACGATAACACGCGCCAAAAGAGCACCAAATAGTACGAAGCTGATCTGAGGCCCATCTAGACCACGCGCAGTTTCCAGCCAGACCGGCAAATAGGGTAATTGAAGCCCAAAAATAAAATAGAAAAGACTTAGATATGCTGTGGCTCGCCATGCGTTACTCATGTCGAGCAAATTCCTTCAATCAAACTGTCTTAGCTTAGACTATTTAAACAAGAAATTTCTTGGCGCAATTAAAAATATCGCACTTTTCAGATCAATCGACCCAATTGAAATTATTATGAAGTGGGCTCTTCCAAGGATGCCAGAACTTCAGACATACGTGCCGCAGCAAGTCCATCCACAATCAAACGCGCCAATTCCAACTCTTTGTCGAATGGCTCAAGAACTTTAACCGGGTCAATATCTTCCAACGCGGAACTATCTGTTTGCTTTATTCTTAAAAATGATGCTGCAAATGTTTCCCGCGCCTGTCCGGCGTGAATCACGACGCGTTCAAATTCACGTACATCAGCATTTCTAGGCTTGGTTACAGCCCCATGAGATGGCAATAATGCCTGCGCGAGTTGATTTACCTCGGCGAGACTTTCAATCGCACTTGAAACATCATAATTGACTAATTCAGCAATTTCACTTGCGTCAGGCTCAAACTGCGTAAGATGTTCCCAGTAAGCTTTGCCAACCTCATTGTCACCGCCCCATATTTTCATCAGTGCTGAAAAGTTACTTTCGCCATTTGCCCATTTTGAGTCCTGACTTGTTTCACAAAAAGCGACTGATGCTTTATGTAATTCAGACTGGGGTTTCGTAAGCTGTATCTCAGTTTCAGATACAGTTTCAAAAACAGCAACTGTGGCACAGCCACTAGACAACAGAGTAGTTCCAGCAATGATTCCGACGAAAATTCTACGCGACAATACCTTTTCCCCGCTTAACACCGTTTCACCCACCCTGTTGCATATAACAACAATTTAGAAGAAACGTGAACATCTTTTAACGAGAGTCCTTCAATTCTTTATAAAACAGTACTAGTGAAGCAGTCATGAACAATAATCGATCACGCAAATTTCTTTTTCCCAGAATAGACTCGAATAAAGTTGGGCGTCTTCGTGTATCCGACATTCACGAACTATACTGGGAAGAATCTGGAAATCCCGACGGTATCCCCGTTATCGCTCTTCATGGTGGCCCTGGCGGCGGCTCAAACCCAGACATGCGCCGTTTTTTTGACCCGACCAAATACAGAATCATTATTTTTGACCAACGTGGGTGTGGTCGCTCTTCTCCATTTTCGGAATTGCAAGAGAACACGACTTGGGATCTCGTTTCGGATATGGAAAAACTTCGCGAGCACCTGAAAGTCGAAAAATGGCTATTATTTGGTGGATCATGGGGAAGCACACTCGCCCTCACATACGCAGCCGTTCACCGATCAACGACACTAGGCCTAGTATTGCGCGGTATTTTCCTTCTCACAAAAGCAGAAATTCAGTGGTTTTACCAAGAAGGTGCGAGTCGCCTCTTTCCGGACGCGTATGATAGATACGTTGCTCCAATTCCTAAAGCTGAACGTAACAACCTCCTTAAAGCCTTCTACACGCGCCTCACAGGTGACAACCAAGAAGAGCGCGCGGCAGCAGCTAAATCCTGGTCACAATGGGAGGGAGAAACTCTTTCCATACGAGGCCCATCAATGCTTCCTTCAAAATTTGAAGAACAAGCATTTGTTGATGCCTTTGCTCGCATTGAATGCCATTATTTCTGGAATAAAGGCTTTTTTGAAAAAGATGGCTGGTTATTGGAACAAGCAGCAAGCTTTGGAAATTTGCCAGGCGTCATTGTTCACGGTCGATACGATGTTGTCACGCCGCTTTCGTCGGCATGGGCACTGAACAAAGCTTGGGATGGTGCAGAACTAAAAATCATTGGTGATGCTGGGCATTCCAGCATGGAACCAGGAATAGTGGATGAGCTCATACGAGCCACAGAATTGATGGCAGAAAAATTTAGTTAGCTTCGCCGTAATATTCAATAAAAAGGCAGCTTCGAAATTTCGAAGCTGCCTTTTTTATTATCAATAATCAGTCGCCTTAAACGGATTTATTGCTACCAATTAGGCTTTCCATAAATGCTGGCATTTGCACCCCAAATGTGTCCTGCAATCCATCGAAAATTCCAAAGAACAGAATAATTCCGACAAAAACAGGCACAAACCATCTCAGTGCCGTATACCAAACTGCATGCAATTTCTGATCTTCGATTTCTTCCAGCATATCTAATTTTGGCAAAACCCAACCAATAAAGATCGCTATAAATAGCGCTCCCAGAGGCAGAAGAATATTCCCCGTCAAGAAATCAACGAAATCCAGATAATCTCCAGAATAAATATATGCCACGCCAACAACAAAAAGAATGAATGCCATTCCCATGGATGCACCCATGCGATGAACACCATGACGCTCTTCGAGCCAAGAAACTGACACCTCATAGAGTGAAATTGAGGATGTGAAAGCTGCAAATAATGCTAATGAGAAAAATACCATGGCAATAATGTTACCGCCAGGAATACTCCCAAAAGCGACCGGAAGAGACACAAAGAACAATCCAGGCCCGCCTGCGGGGTCAAGTCCCGCTTGAAATACGATTGGAAAAATCGCAAACCCTGCGATAATCGCAACCATTGTATCCGCTCCCGCTACGATAAAGGATGACCGCGGGATATTAGTGTCTCTTGAAAGATATGACCCGTAGGTAACCATCAATACAGATCCAACACTCAATGAGAAACAAGCTTGACCAAGTGCTGCTAGGAACGTGCTAAAATTCACAGCACTCCAGTCTGGTGAAAGAAGAAATGATACAGTCTGTTTCAGGTCACCCGTTGTAACCGCAAATGCGACAACTCCTAAAAGCATAATGAAGAAAGCAGGCATCAAAATAGTTGCTGCTTTTTCAATGCCGCCTTTCACACCGCGCCCAACAATCACAGCATTGGCTATTAGGAACACCAATAATAGCCCCATTATATTGCCGCGATTACTGATCGTTTCACCGAAATTCTGACCAGATTGTTCAGGCGTGATCCCTGCGAAATTACCGCCTATCGCTTGAAGTACGAAAGCTAAAATCCACGCGGAAATCACCATATAGAATGAAACGATGAAAGTTGACGCAAAAACACCAACCCAACCGATAATACCCCAATTTTCGGATTTACCTGCATTTCGCGCTAAAGATTGAATACCCTCAACTGACGACATACCAGCTTTACGGCCCAATGCATATTCTCCCATGAGAACAGGCAAACCGATTGCCACGACACAGAGCAAGTATATCAGAATAAAGGCCCCGCCTCCATTCTCTCCCGCCGTGTATGGAAAGCGCCAGAAATTTCCAAGGCCAACAGAAGATCCAACTGCCGCCATAATGAAACCAAAACGTGATCCCCAAGTATCACTCTTTCGGCTAATATCCCCCGATGGATTGCCCACCATATAATTATTGCTCCGCTTGTCTATTTTACGCAAATCAGCACTAGAACTTCACCGAACCGAGCACGAAGGTCAATCATTTCATTGAAATTGCGCTAAAGAACCCCTTTAAGGACCATTGTTTGATCACGGTGGATGTGAACCATTAAAAGAATAGAAAACCCTAACATTACCGTCATCATCGCCGTCCCACCATGCGAAATCAACGGCAATGGTACACCAACAACGGGCATCAACCCCATGACCATTCCGATATTAACCACGACATAGAATGCCAACGTGGCGACCACTCCCGCCGCCGCCAACGCCCCAAACACTGTTGTTGATCGATTGCCGACCAAGAGACCAAATATCAAAGCAACAGCCCATGCGGTCAAAAGCGACATTGAACCGACAAATCCAAATTCTTCTGCAATAATCGTAAAAATGAAATCGGTGTGCTGTTCAGGAATATAATTATTCTGAGACTGGGTGCCTTGCATAAAGCCTTTGCCTTGAAGGCCTCCAGACCCAATTGCTATTTTTGCTTGCTGTAATTGATAGCCCGCACCAAGCGGATCTCTTGAAGGATCAAGGAACGTATAAACGCGTTCTTTCTGATAATCTTTCAAACCAAACTGATAGACGGGCCAAATAGACAAAAGCACCCCGAGTATGCCCGCTATAATTATTTTCCATGATAATCCAGCGCAAAAAATAACAACTCCGCCTGTGGCAGCCAGCATCAATGACGTTCCCAAATCAGGTTGCTTCAATACAAGTATTGTAGGAACGATGATAATGATTCCCGCCATAATATGATTCCACAAATTGGGCGGGCTGTTTTCACTCGTTTGATGATAATATCTTGCCAAAGCGAGCAAAATAGCAATTTTCATAAATTCCGATGGTTGAATCAAAACGGGTCCGATATCCAGCCAACGCTGAGCACCTCCTCCAATTGTTCCAAACAGTTCAACTAAGACAAGTAAGAAAAGCGCCCCCAAATATAGTGGATAGGCGATCATCGCCCATAATCGAATTGGGGCCAGCGCTAAACCGATTGTTGCAAGTAACACGAACACAAACCGCGTTATATGTTGCCACGGAATATCCGCCATACTTGGGTCTTTAAGCGTGACGGAAACCAAAACTGCCGTACCAAAAGAAGCAATCGCAATGAATGTCAGCAATAATGACCAGTGTAAGTTTCTCAACTTATCAATCAAAGTTAGCTTTTCGGCGATAATCCGCATGAATTAAATCGCCTCACTCGTGGAAGTTTTATTTTCTTCCTGCGCCATTGGGCTTGCCACTTTGTGCGTCTCTTTTGAAACGGGGTCTCGCTTCAACGTTTCTGTCATTATATCTCTTGCTATGGGGTAAGCTGCACTCGACCCACCACCATGATCCACAATCACACTACATACATATTTAGGATTGTCGGCAGGTGCATAACATACAAACAAGCCGTGATCTCGCAATTTCCAAGGCAATTGGTCGTTCTTAACAACACCGGTGACACGTTCTGCTGTTGAAATACGGCGCACTTGCGCTGTCCCCGTCTTACCGGCCAAACGTTGACCATTTCCGACATCACCAGCACGCAATGCTGTCCCTCCTGGTTCAGATGTCACGGCATACATACCAGCTCGCAATTGATCAGCAATTTCAGAATCCAAAGGTTCATAATGCGGCACCCCCGGATCAGGCGCAGCTGCGCCGCCAATAAATACTTTTGGCGACGGTGAGGCATTTTCTGCGGCAATTCTGGCTGTCATCACGGCCAATTGAAGCGGCGAAGTCGTCAAATATCCCTGACCAATACCATAATTGAGCGTTTCACCCTCATACCAAGGCTCCTGTTTAGCAGCTTGTTTCCAAGCCGGATCAGGAACCACACCGGCATTCCCACCAGTCATTCCCAACTCATATACTTGTCCTAGCCCCATTTTCCGGGCCATATCCGCAATTCCCTGCACACCAATGCGACGTGCAATATCATAAAAATACACATCACAAGATTTCTGAATTGCGCCCTTCATATTGACAGAACCATGCCCGCCACGCTTCCAGCAGTGGAAGTCCCGGCCACCAAACCATGTTTTTCCGCCGCAATACACATGATCATTAGGTGTTGCGACGCCTGCTTCCAAAGCTGCTGCCGCGACAATCATCTTAAACGTTGACCCTGGAGGATACAGACCATCATAAGCTTTATGATAAAGCGGAGATTTTTTATTGCCTAAAAGGTCATTATATTTTGCCTGAGATATACCAGATACAAAGTCATTCGGATTGAACGCTGGTGTTGAAGCCATGGCAATGAGTTCACCACTCTTAATATCCATGACAACTGCACTACCGCTTTCTTCACCAAAACGGGCAATCGCAAATTTCTGAATTTCCGCATCAAAGCTTAAAACAATATCTCCACCGTCTTTGGGGGCGACATCATCACTTGGCAGCCGATCTACGATACGACCTGAAGCATTTACAGCAATCCGTTGGAAGCCAGGTATCCCTCTCAAATATGTTTCGGCATGCTGCTCAATCCCTTGGCGGCCCAAACGCATATCTGGGTGGCGATAAATTCTTTGCATGCGGCTTTGAATTTGCCGTTGTCCCGCAAAATCATCAGGACCAATTTGCAAACGGGCAATTTCCGCAGCTATCAAACTATCAAGCTCTTCCCTATTGGGGCGTGCGACATAGCCAATTGTGTGCGCAAAAGCTGCTCCCATAGGGTAAGAGCGCAATTCGCCAACTTCCGCATAAACACCTCTAAACTCTGGTGCATGCACATTGATACGTGAAAAATCTTGCCAACTTAAATCATCAGCGACTGGAATGGGCACAAACCGAGCCTGCTGCCGCGCTTGCAATAAAATTTTACGATGTTTACTTCCTGAGATGGGAATATATCTGCCTAAATGAGTAAGCGTATTCTCAAGGTTATCTGTCTCTTCAGGAACAATCAGCACATAAAAATTTCTTTTATTGGATGCTAGTCGCTGTCCAAACCGATCAAAAATCACACCTCTACGTGCAGGCGCAGGGTCTAACCTGATCCTATTTTCCGTTGCTAATTCCGCGTATTCGTCACCCTCAAACAATTGCAGCTGCGTTAACCGAGCAGCCAGTCCTGTCCATAACACAGCTCCCGCTGCTCCCATAACTATGGAACGGCGAGTAAATTCAGCATCTTTTGATCTATTAGCACTCATACAGACAACGCCTCGTCATATGGGGCAAACAACGGACTTAACAAATAATATAACCCAAGAGTCCAAATGAGGTCTCCAACTAAGGACAAGTCGATAACTTGAGCACCGCCAGCAATATCTCCAGCTAAAGACAGCCCCATCAAACCTGCAATACTACCGATAATTATCGAAACAAATTCAACTGGTATTGAAGCTGACATCGCTCGAAAACTGCCTCTTGCCACTAGGCCTGCACCATATCCACACAAACCAGCCAACGCCCATGCACCAAGGGGAGCTTCGCATATGAAATCTTGAAACAAACCTACGAACACAATCAAGACAGCGGCCCAAATAGACATACCCAACCGTACAGTCGAAAGTGCATAAAGCAGCACGGCAATCGGCCAAGTGTCAGTCAATGGGAAAGGCATATGGTGAAGCAACGGCGTTGCACCGAGCATACATATGACTATCGCAAAAACCGCTCCAAGAAACAGCCTTATGCGTGTGGTTGTGTTCAAGGGCGACCTCCAACATTCGTACCACCCTGCTCAGAATTTGAAGCTTCTTCAAAACTTTGACTTGTGAGATTTTCATCCGTATTAGGTGTTAAAAGCTTGCCATCACTTATCATCAATTCCTCAGGTGTAACGAAGCTTGGAGGTGGCAAAATTCTTACGAAATCTATCGCATCGCGTTGCATAGCCAAGTCTAAACGCCATCCATCTTTATCCTGATGAGCAAAGCCCACACGAAGGCCGCGCTCAAACAACCCGTCATCACCAGATGTGACCCACTCTTCGCCCTCAACAATTTTATCCGGCGTTTCGGCATGCAATATGCGCGCGCCCACTTTTTTATCTCCAACAAGCAAAGCGCGGTCCAACGAAGTTCTACCCATGACAGGAATACGACTATTATAATCTGTCAAAAGCAAAATTCGAGACGTGCGATGACCAGTTCGAACAACCCGCCCTAACAGGCCGTGTTCATTAACGACGGCGAATCCATCAAAAACACCGTGAACTGCACCCGCATTTGCAATCCGTGAATGCGTGAATGGACCATTTGTTTCAGCAATGACGCGGGCTGTAACACCGCCGATTTGAGGCTCTCCCATTAGATCAAGCATATTCTCATACTCAACCATGCGCAGCGACATCGTTCTTGATGCTTCTCGCCAACGTTCTAAGGAGTGAACCTGACTTTCAAGTTCACGAATGCGCTCTTTGGAGGCTTTGTTTGCAAACAACCATGTGTATCCGGCAAAATGATGATTGGCCGCACTTGATAGTTGCGATGTGATCCCATCCATACGTGCTCGGGCAGGCTGCAAAGCCCTGCGAACATCGGAGGAAGACTGAACCATCAACAAGCCAAGTAAAGCGATAGCAATACCCGCAATTCCGGCACGCGCTGCAAAGCGTGGTGCACCGACTTGATGTCGCGCATGCCTAGCCATGAGACTGCCTCCATTCTGAATATGGAAGCCTCCCATGCAGAGAGGCACCCAAAACGCTACTACACTTTACCCTGATTTGGTCTAATCGTTTAGACGTCGGGCGCAAGAATATCTTTCATGTTTTCGAAATCTTCAAGAACAATACCGGAGCCTTTAACGACACATTTTAAAGGATCATCAGCAACTGTCACTGGTAATTGAGTACGCTCTTTAAGCACAACATCAAGGTTGCGAAGCAGCGCGCCCCCACCGGTCAACACAATACCCTTATCAACGATGTCAGCTGCAAGCTCTGGCGGCATTGCTTCTAGTGCTTGTTTAACCGCTTCAACAATTTCAGAAACCGGATCTTGAAGTGACTTAGCAACCATTGCTTCAGAAACAGATGCCTCTTTGGGCACACCATTCATAAGGTCACGTCCACGCACCTCAATGGACATGCCATTCCCATTGTCAGGAATTTTTGCAGTCCCAATTTCTTTCTTGATACGCTCAGCAGACGCCTCACCAATCAATAGATTTTCTTCACGCCGCAAGAAGTTCACAATGGCCTCATCCATTTTGTCACCACCCATGCGAACCGAACGCGAATACACAATTCCACGCAAAGACATCACTGCGACTTCGGTTGTACCACCACCAATATCGACGACCATTGAACCAGATGGTTCATCAATGGGTAGGTTGGCACCGATAGCAGCAGCCATTGGCTCATCAATCAAATGCACCTGACGTGCTCCAGCCATAAGCGCAGATTGGTGAATTGCACGACGTTCAACCGGCGTAGCACCGGTTGGCACACAGATTATAATAAGAGGAGAAATCAACGAACGCTTCTTCATCACTTTCTGGATGAAGCTTTTGATCATCTCTTCAGCGACTTCAAAATCAGCAATGACTCCATCGCGCATAGGGCGAATAGCTTCCATCCCGAATGGCGTTTTACCAAGCATCAGCTTGGCTTCAGAACCAACGGCGTGCACCACCTTACGCCCGTTTTGTGTGACGTACGCCACCACTGAAGGCTCATCAAGCTGTACGCCTTGTCCTTTAACATAGACAAGGGTGTTGGCAGTCCCCAAATCAATGGCCATATCAGTTGACATCATGCCAAGAAGTTTACCAAACATACATTCGCCACTTTCAATACTAATTGGAACGTTACGTTCCGCATTACAGTTAATTCTACCCTTTATACCTGTTTGCCGTTTCAGAACAATTAAAGCAAGGGGGGCAATCAAAGGTATTGGAATTTAACGGAACGATCAGTACCGTTATGACAAAATACTGTTTTTAAATGAAATTATGAGAATTGCCTCATAATTCAAAGCCTGACGCTCAATTATGGGATATAACAATTTTTCAATCAAAACCACGAGAACGACAACTAATTTCCCGTCTTTTCGCAATTACCAGCTCATCTTACCAACTTTCAGCAATGCATTTGTTCAATTTTCAAACTTCAGAATGATAATAGTTATAAGTTCCATTCTAGACATTTCTCAAATATGGGAACGAATTGGCGTAAGCTATTGCAGGAATCTCAGACATGTCTCAAAAGCGCTTTGCAGCCTTCCAACACAATTCTTATGTCCGCTACTTTATCGCTAGATTTTTAACAACATTCGCTGTTCAAATTTTATCTGTTTCCGTAGGTTGGCAAATATATGATCTCACCAAAGAACCAATCTGGCTGGGATGGATAGGTCTCGTTCAATTCTTGCCTGCTTTATTATTAGTGTTTGTAACTGGCCTATCAGCTGATAAGTATGGGCGTCGCCTCATCATGGGTATCTCATACGCTGTGGAAGCATTGTGTGCAGTTGCGATTTTAGCCTTAGCAATGTTCAACCAGATATCTCCGATACCAGTCCTTATCATCCTTACAATCTTCGGAATTGGACGGGCGTTTGCCTCCCCAGCTGTTTCAGCCCTCGCCGTGAATGTCGTTCCCAAAGAAGATTTCGCAAACGCCGTGGCTTGGAACTCATCTTCTTGGCAATCAGCCACAATTGTCGGTCCAGTGATTGGAGGCTTGTTATATGGCATTTCCGCAGAAACGGCTTACTCCGCTGCATCACTTTTCCTCATAGCATCAACACTTTTAGTCTTTACCATTCCTAAACCTAAACAACGCAAATCCATCGGAGCCACATCCTTTGCAACCGTCGTTGGAGGTTTCACTTTTATCTGGAAAGAAAAAGTAATCTTAGGCGCAATTTCACTAGATTTATTTGCGGTACTATTGGGAGGTGCAGTTGCCCTCCTCCCCGTATATGCATCAGATATTTTGCAATTAGGTCCAGCAGGATTAGGGCTTTTGCGCGCGGCTCCAGGCATAGGCGCATTAATCATGGTGGGAATCATTACATCTTTTCACATTCGAAGCCATGTGGGCCTTATCTTATTTGCTTGCGTTGCTCTATTTGGTGCATCAACTATCGTGTTCGGATTCTCCACAAGCGCTTGGGTTGCGATACCAGCACTCATGTTCATCGGGGCGTTTGATATGGTGTCCGTTTATATCAGGGAAACATTGCTGCAATTGTGGACACCCGATGAGATGCGTAGTCGTGTCAACGCAGTAAATTCGATATTCTTAGGTGCCTCCAACGAACTCGGTGAGTTTAGAGCCGGCACAATGGCACACGCCTTTGGTGCAGTCTCAGCAGTTGTCATAGGTGGATTTGCCACAATCGGAGTAGCTGCGTCTTGGGCACTATTATTTCCAGCAATAAGAAAAACCCAAAACCTCGATGTAGAAGAAAAATCACTCTAAACACAAAAATGGCACCGCTCTCCACAGTTTGGACGACGGTGCCATTAATTCAAAATATATAGCTTAATTTAATTTGTGTATGGCTCCAAGCGGATCTCTACCCGGCGGTTTAACGGTTCGTTGACCCCATCGCCAGTTGGTACTTTAAGGCGGCTCTCACCATAGCCTGTAACAACCAATCTACCACCTAAAATGCCTTCTTGCATTAAGCGAGCAGCAACATTGTTCGCACGCGCTTGAGATAGTTCATCGTTTTTCTGATAAGATCCCACAGTGTCCGTGTGACCATCAATAAAGACAACAGTCTTATCAAACTCTTGCAATACCAATCCAACATCTTGGAGGACATAATCAAACTGATTGTTAATTTCCGCGCGGCCTGTTGCAAAAGTGATATCACCCGGCATCACTAGCTGGATTGTATCACCAACGCGGGCAATACCCACACCAGTTTCATCTAAGCGCTCACGCAATTTCTTTTCTTGCTGGTCCATATAGCGTCCGCTAGCACCCCCAGCGATTGCACCGATGCCTGCACCGATCATAGCATTTTTGGCAGCCTGCTCACCACTAGACGTATTTGTTAATGCGCCCAAAACAGCCCCACCCAAGGCACCAATGGCTGCGCCTTTTGCAGTATTAGAGGTTTTTGTTTCCCGAGAATAGGGATCTGTTGTTTGACAGCCTGCCACCAAAATTGTGGTGCTCAATGCCGCCAAAGCAATAATATTTTTCATAGTAGACTCCCAAATAGGTAACTTAAATTACGTCACCCGCCCAAAGGCTCAAATTGCATATTCATTGTGTTAAACGCTGAACTGACCTTATGGTTCCACCTATTCCCAGAATTTGTTTTTTTCTTGACCTTTCTATCGCGAAATAAAAAAGAGCAATGCTTCAAAGCATTGCTCTTTAGAAAATTCACATCAATTCTAATAAACGTTTAGATATTTGAATCTGAGCTTTTACTACGGCGTATTTCAAGCTTGTTAAAAGCATGAATATAAGCTTTGGCAGCCGAGACGAGTGTGTCTGGATCTGAAGATTTTCCAGTTGCTACCAATCCATCTTCGCTTAATCTAACTGACACTGTTGCTTGCGCATCCGTTCCTTCGGTCACCGCATGAATTTGAAACAATTCCAACACAGCGTCGTGTGGAATAATTGCACGAATGGCATTGAAAACAGCATCAACAGGCCCATTGCCTTCCGCGCGCGCAGATTTGATTTCACCCTCAGTTTCAAGCTCAATCTCTGCGATTTGCGGTCCCTCAGTACCAGCAACAACTTTCAAGGCATGAAGTGATATGAGTTCGTCCGTCCCAGACAATTGATCATCGACCAATGCCATGATGTCTTCATCAAAAACATCTTTTTTCTTGTCAGCCAAATCCTTGAAGCGCCTAAAAGCATCATTCATCGCCTCATCATCTAATACATAACCTAGATTTTCTAGCTTATCTCTAAAAGCATTGCGACCAGACAACTTACCTAAAACCAAAGATGTAGCCGATACACCCACATCTTCCGGGTTCATGATTTCATAGGTTTGATTATTCTTCAGCATCCCGTCTTGGTGGATACCGCTTTCATGCGCAAAGGCATTCTTCCCGACAATCGCCTTATTAAATTGAACAGGAAAACCAGTAATCTGGGACACACGTTTAGAGGCACGAGACAATTTAGTAGCATCAATATTTGTTTCGTAAGCAAACGCATCTTTACGCACACGCATTGCCATAACAATCTCTTCAAGCGCGGCATTCCCCGCTCTTTCGCCAAGACCATTAATTGTACATTCAATTTGACGCGCACCACCAGCAACACCAGCTAAAGAATTGGCAACTGCCAACCCGAGATCATTGTGACAATGTGTGGACCAGATTGCTTTATCTGAATTAGCAACATTCGCGATCAAACGCTCAAACAATTCCTGATATTCCTGTGGGTGTGAATACCCGACAGTATCAGGAATATTGATTGTTGTTGCACCTGATGCAATCGCTAGATCACAACAGCGACACAAAAAATCAAAATCCGTGCGTGTCGCATCTTCTGGCGACCATTCAACATCCTCAACATAGCCACGTGCCTGTGCGACAGATCGGCCAACAGCCTCTAGCACAGCATTTTCACCCATTTTCAGCTTATGCTTCATGTGCACTGGGCTTGTAGAAATAAAGGTGTGAATACGGGGTCGCTCTGCCTTGCGTACAGCCTCACCACATCTTTCAACATCACGAGGCACAGCGCGAGAAAGACCAGCAACAATTATTGAAGAAGATCGACGGGCTACTTCGCTGACGCATTCAAAATCACCGGACGACGCAGCAGGAAAGCCAGCCTCGATAATATCTACGCCCATGCTTTCTAGCAATTCGGCAAGCTCTAGCTTTTCATTCAAAGTCATAGACGCACCCGGTGATTGCTCACCGTCACGCAAGGTCGTGTCGAAAATACGGATTTGGTTATTTTTCTCTGTCATATCATTCGCTCAGATTTCTGTATTGGCGCGGAATATTTGAAATTCTATCTGCACCCCTGAACACGCGCCGGTTGCTACCAGCTAAAAGTCAAACGCATCCAGGGGCTGATCAGTGACAGCCCTGCAAGACGCAGTAAGGATAGAAGAGAATTTTTCATGGGATGGATATATGTATGAGCAAAGTGCCAAGTCAACAAATCTAGTGATATTCAACGAAAATAAATTCAACTCAAATCAATTCTAACGCAAAAATATCTCAAAATATTTGCAGGAATTTAGAAAAATTTGGCGTATTCATCTATATACTCATTAAACTGAGACATCATCTTGCTCGGTTACGCGTCTTCGCGCAAAAAGCATCAACGGAGCCCATATTAACAAGGAACCAAGCACTGCTAGAAGTGCCAACCATGGATTCCCCTTTATTGCCGCCATTACAGCACCGCCGCCAAAAGCAACGAGAGCTGTTTTGGGAATAACACCGATTCCAGCACCAGCCCAAAAGCGCCAGAATTTCGCATGGCTCACGCCAAATGCCATATTCACAATGATAAAAGGAGCAGTCGGCACATTACGCACAATCATGGACGCAAGAAAGTCATTCTTCCCAACAAATCGAGATATCCGATTTACGGTATCACCACCATATTTACGGACAGTTTCCACTCCCATAAACCGGCCGACCCAAAATGTCATTGCCATAGAGCACATTGCTGCAATCCAAGCATATACAAAACCCAGCACCGGACCGAATGCAACAACCGCAACAGCTATCAATCCAAATTGCGGCGCACCGATAAATGCCATTGTGCAGAATAACAAGATAAGTGCAGGCAAACCCAATGGATGATCTTTTAAAGAAACCAGCAAGAGCTCGACTTTAGACAAAATGCCCTCACCGCTCTCACCATTCATCAATACAAGTTTGCCAAAAACCAGAATCGCAGCCACAACAACAAATAGCGCTGCCGATACACCTACGGCACGCCAAGCGGATTTATCCATACGGTTCAAAAATTTAAGTACTGATCCCATTCGCGCCCTTTGCCGTCAGCACACGCATACGTCAAGTCTCAATCCAACACCTATCGAAGTTATAAGCAATCTAACTCGTTTCGAATGCAATTTACGCGTATTTTTATCACACAAACAATGACGTTGTGATTATCATTACTCACAAGCACCAACATATTTGGCATCAGCCTGAATTGTGAATGGAGCCATCATCCCATAAAAAGAAGCCGCTCCACTTGCATTCAAGGAAATCGCTCTACGTGAAGCGCTTAACTCTCCATTCGCAATACCTTTAACATCCCCGTCACAATTGAGCTTGAAAGCATAGCCTTTTTCAGTCGTCGTTACGTCAGCCATTGCACAATAACCCGACAGATCTTCAACAATATCGTTTAAAGATACTGTCGCTTCATCGGGAGTTACACATTGAGTCTCCGTGCTTGTTATGGGTGCAGGGCCAATCATTGTCTCATGCGTCCATTCCCAAGCCCCAGGCTCGATAGCAATAATGCGTTTGCCTTCGGTTTCATTGGGAGCAGCAAGTGCAGCAGACATGGCAAGCGTCAATGATGCTGCGATTGCACCAAATGTTGTAAGCGATTTCACCATTTTAACTCCTGCTCTCAAAAACACCTTGCTAGAAACATTTCGAGGTTTTTGATTCAAATACATTATTATTCACCTTATATGATTTGAAATTGAGGCAAGATCACGGCTCTTTGCGTCCATATTAGATGCATTTCCATTACGATTCAGCAACATATCTCAACATAATCGCAGCAGATAAACCACCAACAATATATCCACCCACATGCGCTTCCCATGCAATTACACTCCCCAATAATGTAGGACCAACAACAGCAAGCATCACATTACCTAATAAGAAAACACAGCTTAAAACACCAAATTGCCGCGAAAGCATTTGTCCCTTGGCCATCAATAAGAACACTGCGCCAGTCAAACCAGAAACTGCTCCCGACGCGCCCACAGCAATAGAAGTATCCCCGCCCATTATTTGTCCAAAATAAAGATAAAATAGAGCACCACCAATTTGTGACGCCACATAAATAATCAAGGTCCGCCAGACACCTAATGCTCGGACAACCCCTGTCCCAAACGCAAGCGCAAACACCGCATTCATCCCCACATGCGCCCAATCGGCATGCAAGAGTCCATGTGTCAGAAAAGTCAGAGGACCATCATACCAATTTGCATATGCTTTAAAACTTCCGGCTTCTGCAAAATACCGGTCAGGAAACAATGCATAATCGACTAAGATAGCAAATTTTGTCTCTTCACCTTGCAGTGAATAAACGAGATAACACACGACCAGCAAAGCACTTAAAAGAACCATACTAATAGGTGCATTGAACACAGGCTCTTTAACACCTTCATCAGAACTTATCTCATTGGGATCAATTGGCGGTTCTTTATTAACCATGTTTTCAATTCACTTATGCAAAATCAAATTCAAGTTGTATGTAGGAAGTTTTGAGCTTCAACACACCCATTCATATGCAAGTGAACGGAAATAAACATAAAATGACTCAAAACTTCGCTAGATCTTGGATATAAAGCGATGAAAAAATTAGCTCTTGCTATCACAGCATTTTCAACTGCCTTCGTCTCGCTACCCGCAAAGGCAGAAGAGGCCGAAAAATTACTGCCGAATTTAAAGCTTCAATCAGGACTCGCGAAACTTGCTGCGATAAAAAAGGAACAATTATTAGATTATGTCACGCACAGTGACACCGTATTCCACTTAAAACGCACGCTTCACACCAAACCAGCAAAGAAACAAAATAACAAAGCAAGCCTAGCTGGTAGCCTGCACCCTTTTGAAAACAAAATAATTTTTTCAAGTTCTTTATATATTGGTGAAAAAGCTATTGGTGGTGCGAAAAACATAACTGCGCCTATTCGGATAAACGGACATCTTGTTTCCGACAATCAATTTGACACTCAAGATCTTCAAGGGCGCATTGGAGACTCAGCTGCTTACACTGGTATTGGTATAAACACGTCTGATTCAACGCGTAAATCATGGGGATTTAACATCATGGTCGGGGCAATGTTTTCCCAAAACCCAGAGTTTACGATCGCAACGAGTGAACGACTCTATTCAGATTCCCTCATAAATCTCGAGAATCTTGAATCCAACCAATTGGCTCTTACCGAAGAGCTCTCTCAATTCAAAATTACGCCAGTCTTCAACGCGGGTATTTCTTACAGATTTTAACTATTTCCTAAAAACTCCTGCTTGCTCTGTCATTACAAAAATGTAAGCCTCTTATTAGTGCCGCCAAAATGAACATGAAACACATGCAGATTGGTGACTTAGACAGGGGTGTATATTATGGGCTTAAAAATTCACAGTTCAGCATTCATTGCTGTTTTGACTTCAATGACATTGATAACAGGATGCGCAACGACAAACACGGCAATCTTACCGCATTCCGTTCCCTCTCTTTATGGACCGACAGCAGCTGACATGCCTTCAAATATAAGCGCGAACCAAGAGCGGTGTGCAGCAATATTTGAAGAAATAGATTCCTTAAACGCTAAATTAGATCTTGCTGCAGTTGATGAAGACAAAGGTATTTTCAAACCGGCAAAATTTAACCGAGGCGAAGTAAGGCGGGCATATCTTATGGGATTAGCACGAGGCATTCCTTGCCCTAAAACCTCTTTAGAAGCCACAATCAGGGCCTCAGGCGGGAAAAGTCAACCTACCAGCTAATCAGACAGGAATCAGCTGTTTCATTTCCCATTGAAGCCAAGATCTATGCGCTTCCAATCGTTCTACAAAACGAACATCAGCCTCTGGACTGGTCAACACTTCGTCACGCCAACGCTGAAGAATGAGGTCCTGCGTCTTCAGCCAATTGAGAAGGTTCTCCTGTGTTTCGAAAGGAAGGCAACGAATAGAATTATTTTGAGTTTGAGCCATTTTCTTTCCCAATATTTGAAATTAAGAATTATTCTCAATATCTATCACGCCGCGGCAGTCGTCAAGTTAAATGCGAATTATTCTCATAACGATCTCAGATAGCAAATACATGCGTAATTCCGATAACGTTGAAAAATTAAAGGGCCAATTAACAAAACATCGCTAAAAATTAAGAAGCCTCCGCGCAATAACGCATCCTTCTTTCTTCAATTGGACCACTTACAATGTTAAAATCCACAACTTGCCTCATGGCAGGAGTTACTCTGGCAACCATTCTTCCGCTCTCTGCGAATGCCGAGACCAATTGGGCCGTATCAGGTGGACTGGGGACTCTTGGAGGAAATGCAGAGATCAAAGTTCAGCTGAATGACTATTTTGATGTTCGAGGCGGTTATAATTATTTCACTGTCGATGTAGACGAAACCTATTCAGGTATAACTTACGAAGGCGATTTAGATATGTCTGGTCTAGGTGCCTATATAGATCTTCGTCCGTTTAAAAATAGCTTCATTCTCAGCGCTGGTGCGCATTTTGGCGACAAACTTATAGACCTTGAAGCACGCTCCAACGAAAACATTTCTATTGGTGATCAGGTTTTCACACCCGCGCAAGCAGGTGTTCTTGATCTCAAAGCAGAGCTAACAAACCCAACACCATTTTTGGGATTGGGCTACGACTCAACTTTTCAGAATGATGGACCTTGGGGTGTGAAGTTATTAGTTGGTAGCCTATTTACTGGTGAAGCAGACGTAACACTGGAATCACGAGATGGACTATTCTCTACAGATCCAACATTTTTAGCGGAACTTGAAAAAGAACGCTTAAAAGTTGAAGAAGAAGCTGAAGATTTTAAATTCTATCCAGTAGTGCAAGCTGGGCTAAGCTACCGCTTTTAAAATGAAAAAACCCCGCCTCTTTGTGAAGCGGGGTTTCTTTTATTTCGCACCTGAACTTTTAGTTCTTAGATTTATCTACCAATTGGTTAGATTTAGACCAATGCATCATGCCACGAAGCTTTTCACCAACTTCTTCAATGTTGTGGTCATTCATGCGAGCGCGCATTGATTTAAAGCTTGGCGCACCAGCTTGGTTTTCAAGAACCCAATCACGTGCAAATTTACCGTTTTGGATATCTTCAAGCACAGCTTTCATGGCTTTCTTTGTTTCAGAAGTCACCACGCGCGGACCAGAAACATACTCACCATACTCAGCTGTGTTAGAGATTGAGTAGTTCATGTTGGCGATACCGCCTTCATAGATCAGGTCGACGATAAGTTTTGTTTCGTGAAGACACTCAAAATATGCCATTTCAGGAGCGTAGCCAGCTTCAACAAGTGTTTCATAACCAGCTTTAATAAGTTCAACAACACCACCACATAGAACAGCTTGCTCACCAAATAGGTCTGTTTCTGTTTCTTCTTTGAATGAAGTCTCGATCACACCAGCGCGCGTGTTACCAATCGCTTTTGAGTAACTAAGCGCAACTTGCTGTGCTGTTCCTGTTGCATCTTGGTGGATCGCAATAAGACCTGGGAGACCAAAACCTTGTGAGAACTGACCACGCAGCGTGTGCCCCGGACCTTTAGGCGCTGACAAAGACACATCCACATCTTTTGGTGGAACGATCAAGTTGTAGTGAATGTTAAAACCATGACCAAACATGATGTGCTGGCCTTTACGAACATGTGGTTCGATTTCATTTGCCCAAAGTACAGCTTGCTTTTCATCTGGAACAAGAATCATCACAACATCAGCCCACTGTGTGGCTTCAGCAGGTGTCATCACTTTGAGACCTTCAGCTTCAGCTTTAGGCTTAGACTGAGACGTTGCTTGCAAACCAACAACAAGCTCTTTAACGCCGCTTTCGCGCATGTTCAAAACATGTGCGTGTCCTTGTGAACCATACCCAATGACAGCCACTTTCTTGGACTGGATTAAAGCTAGGTCTGCATCGTTTTCGTAATATACTTTCATCGGAAAGGCTCCTTAGGGTCAATTCTATAATTTAAGTTATTTTGGGATTAGCTTGGGTCACGCATAATATCAAACCACGCGTGAGAAAAATGACATTTCCAACCACGTATCGGCCGAATAGTCGTTTAGGTTCTTGAATGAGACGGTAGAGCCATTCCATACCCAGCTTTCGCCAAGTTTCTGGTGCGCGGTTAACGCGTTCAGCAAGGAAATCAATAATAGCTCCACCATTTACTATTGTCGTCGGCCAGCTCGCTGCTGCCCGCAAAGCCATAGAAGTCATTTCTTGCTTGGGCATTCCCATAGCAAGAATCACAAGGTCGGGTTTAGAGGTCTCAATCGCTTCAATATAAGCTGCTTCATCTTGGAAACCATTCAAACGCGATACGATTGTTCCACCACGCGTTTCAATGACATCACAGCCTTTAGACAACCAAGGCTCCTGAGTTCCAAATACAGCGACCTTCATACCATCAAATTTCTCAATAATGCGTGGTATTAGATCTGTACCATTCAGGTTTGCACCCGGATTTTGGTTTAGCCATTTCATTAAAATCTTCATGCCTGAACCATCTCGCAATAAAATATCCGATCCGATCAGCGCTTTGAACAAGCCCTCATCTTTCACCATCAAATTTACAGCGTGTGCATTCACAAACGAAATCACCTGAGGTGAAGTCGCATCCGGCAATCCATTTAGCAATGCATCCACATTCGCTTCCGTTTCAGGAACCGTTAAATGTTCTAGCATGTCGTAAATTTTCTTACCGGACGACATAATCTACCGACCAGCTCCTGCATGCGGGCCACGTTGAAGCGATAATACACCCGTTCTTGAGACTTCCACCAAACCAAGCGGAAGCATAAGTTCGACCATCTGATCAATTTTGGCAGACGTTCCAGTCACTTCAAAAACGAAGCTTTCATTTGTCGTATCAACAACATTGCAACGGAAAATTTCGCTTATCCGTAAAGCTTCCACACGTTTCTCGCCTTTACCTGCAACCTTTAACAGCGCAAGCTCACGCTCAATTCCAGACTTTGAATTCGTGATATCAATCACACGAGCCACAGGCACAAGGCGTAACAATTGTGCTTCAATCTGCTCAAGTGTGTGATTAGTCCCATTACTCACAATCGTTATGCGAGACGTGTGGGATTTAAAATCAACTTCGGCAACAGTGAGACTTTCAATGTTGTATCCACGTGCGGAAAACAGTCCGACAACCCTTGCCAGAACTCCAGGTTCGTTATCAACAATGATAGCAAGTGTCCGCTTCTCGATAATATCTTCACCATGGTGAAGATCATATGCGGAAGCAGGTTCCATCGCATCTTGCATGGCTTCAATTTCTGCATCAGTCATGTTCGTAACTCCTTCAGCCATGCCTTAAACAAGCTGCTTACCAGCTTCATCAATTTCATCACCTGTAATATCAGACAGGATCATCTCATTGTGTGCAGCACCCGACGGGATCATTGGCAAACAATTTTCTGCTTTTTCAACCATACAATCAAAAATCACAGGCCCATCATGGTTGATCATTTCAAGAAGTGCATCATCAAGCTTTGTTGGATCGCTACACTTTATTCCATGCCCACCAAGAGCTTCCGCCAACTTCACGAAGTCCGGTAAAGTTTCAGAATAAGAACTTGAGTATCGTTCACCATGCAATAATTGCTGCCACTGCCGAACCATGCCCATCCATTCATTATTTAGAATAAAGATTTTAACCGGCAATTTGTGCTGAATGGCAGTAGAAAACTCCTGCATGCACATCTGGATAGAAGCTTCACCAGCAATATCAACCACAAGCGCACCGGGATGTGCTTTTTGAACACCGACTGCCGCCGGCAATCCATACCCCATAGTCCCAAGCCCACCAGAGGTCATCCAGTGATTTGGTTCTGCAAATTTAAAATGTTGCGCAGCCCACATTTGATGCTGACCAACTTCAGTCGTGATATAAACATCGTCACGCTCTTTTGTTAGTTCATATAACCGCTCAATTGCGTATTGCGGTTTAATCACTTCATCCGATTTTGGATAGGAAAAAGACTGGCGCGCTTTCCATTCATTAATCTGGCTCCACCATGCTTTTAGAGATGGCGTTCTTTTCTTATTCTCTCGCCAACCTTCAAGCAAAGCGCTCAATGCTCTTTCACAATCACCAACAACAGGCACGTCAACACGCACAACCTTATTTATGGATGATGGGTCTATATCAATATGGATTTTTTTAGAATTTGGAGAAAACGCATCCAAACGCCCCGTTACACGGTCATCAAAGCGCGCACCGACACAAATCATCACATCACAATCATGCATCGCATTATTAGCTTCATAAGATCCGTGCATTCCCAGCATACCAAGGAATTTTTCGTCTTCACCCGGATACGCACCAAGCCCCATCAATGTAGAAGTGATAGGAAAACCTGTTTCTGCCACTAATTCACGCAACACTTTAGAAGCTTTTGGCCCCGAATTGATAACACCGCCACCAGTGTAGAAAATCGGCTTAGATGCGGTTTTCATCAGCTCTAAAGCTTGTTCGATACGCTTTTCTTTAGGCTCCGTACGCGGCTGATATGTACGGTGTTCTACAGCTTCCGGCCCGCAATATTCACCTGAAGCAAACTGAACATCCTTAGGAATATCAATAACAACGGGGCCCGGACGCCCGCTAGTCGCAACATAAAATGCCTCATGCATAATGCGCGCGAGATCATTTACGTCTTTAACAAGGTAATTGTGTTTACAACATGCCCGCGTCACACCAACCGTATCACACTCTTGGAAAGCATCTGTCCCGATAAGGTGGGTTGGAACTTGTCCAGTTAGAACAACCATTGGAATGGAATCCAGCATTGCATCAGCAATCGGCGTCACCATATTGGTTGCACCTGGTCCAGACGTTACAAGCGCAACACCACATTTACCCGTTGAGCGCGCATATCCTTCCGCTGCATGGCCTGCCCCTTGCTCATGACGTACTAAGACATGCTCAACAGCATTTTGATTATAAATCGCATCATAAATTGGAAGAACTGCACCACCAGGATAACCAAATATGGTATCAACGCCCTGCTCTTTCAGCGCGCGCAACACCATTTCTGCACCGGTCAAAGTTGTAGGGGGATGCGATTTCGAGTTTTTATTTTTTGGAGCCATGGGGTCTCTCCGGAATCTGATTTTTTTAAAAAATATATGATCGACTGGGGCAACGCG
>NZ_JBZXVU010000031.1:0-39263 GCF_058892565.1 Hirschia sp.
GATTTGATCATGCCTGACACTGAGTTTCTTGAAACCATCCGAGAGCAGATCGTTGGGATCGTGCTCACACACGCGCATGAGGATCATATTGGTGCTATCGCGCACCTTTGGCCGCGTTTACGTGCGCCGCTTTATGCAACCCCTTTTACAGCGTATCTCATCAAGGAAAAATTGCGAGAAAAGCAATTGGATAAAGAAGTTCCATTAAATATTGTTCCTTTAGGAGATAAGCGTTCAATTGGTCCTTTTGATATTGAATATGTAACGCTGACACATTCTATTCCAGAGCCTAACGGTGTAGTGATTAGAACGCCTGCAGGTGTGATTTTTCATACTGGCGACTGGAAGATTGATCCAAATCCAATGCTTGGCAAAGGTTTCGATGAGGAGCGGATAAAAGAGCTAGGTGAAGAAGGCATTCTTGCCATCGTATGTGATTCAACAAACGTTTTTGAAGAAGGTGAATCTGGGTCAGAAGAAACTGTCCGTGAAAACTTAATTAAAGTTGTTGGCGAACAAACCGGAAAAGTAGCAATTACGACATTTGCTTCCAATGTGGCTCGCTTGGAGAGTTGTTGTATTGCTGCAATGGAAAATGAACGGTCAGTTTGTTTGGTCGGGCGCTCCATGTTCCGAATTACGGACGCGGCAAAAGAAGTTGGTTTGCTCAAAGATGTTCATTTTGTTGAGGCGAGTGATGCCCAGCATCTTGCTCCTGAAAATGTACTTTATCTTTGTACAGGATCACAAGGTGAGCCAAGAGCTGCTTTATCAAAGATAGCGACTGGAAGTCACCCGAGTGTAAAAATGGGTGAAGGAGATACTGTTATGTTCTCTTCTCGGGTCATTCCGGGTAATGAACGTGGAATCTTTGATCTTCAAAATGCACTCGCAGAAAACGGCGTAAAGATCATCACTGATCGTCAAGAGCATATACATGTTTCCGGTCACCCATGTCGTGACGAATTGCGACGTATGTATTCATGGGCAAAACCTAAAATTTCAGTGCCTGTGCACGGAGAACGTCGTCACATTATCGAACATGCGCGTTACGCTCTATCTATGCAGGTTCCTGAAGCAATCACGCCAAATAATGGTGATCTAATTTGCTTAGCACCTGGGCCGGCGCGAGTGGTTGATGAAGTTCCAACAGGGCGATTATTCTTAGACGGAAACAGACTTACGCCAGAACATTCGGGCGGAATGCAGGAAAGACGGCGCATGTCTTGGTCTGGTCATCTAAGTGTTAGTATCGCGATAGATGAAAAAGGTGTGATCAAGGATGGCCCTTATGTGACGGCTAGAGGTTTTTCTGAGCTTGATGGCCGTGTTGTCGATGAGTCGCTTGATCAATTAGATGAAGCAGCTGAAACGGCAATGGATAAGGTTTCCCGCAAAGACATAGATGACGATGATAAAGTGGAGCGTGCGCTTTTGCGCAGTGTACGCAAATCTGCAGAGGGGTTATTTGGAAAAAGACCACTCGTCGATATATCCATTCTTCGAGTGTAGATAATTATAAAGATACGCACGGGAGAATAAATTGAAAATTGGTCCTTTAAACCATGTCGGGGTTGCTGTTCCAAATTTGGAAGAGGCGATGGAGACCTATCGCACGCTCTATGGCGCGACAGAATTTGTGCAACCATTTGAAATGGAAGCGCAAGGTGTTCGCGTGGCTTTTGTAAATCTACCCAATTCTCAGATAGAGCTGATTGAACCATTGGGCGAAAAATCTCCTATTTGGAATTTTTTGGAGAAAAACCCTAAAGGTGGTCAACATCACGTATGTTTTGAAGTCGATAGCGTGGCTCAAGCTATTGAGGACGCAAAAGCAGCAGGTGCTTCAATTATCGGGCAACCGCGTATAGGTGCCCATGGAACGCCTATGATTTTTATCCACCCGAAAAACTCAAACGGTGTCCTTATCGAATTAATGGAACCAGCTAGCCACTAATTATTGAGATAGTAAGAGAGGAAATGAATATGGGAATGATCGAGATTGGCATTGTTTGGTTTATCTCATCATGGATTGTGTTCTTTCCTCTCATTTCTCGAGGAACAGTCACACAAGAAGAGAATGGTGAAGTAGTCGCTGGATCTGAAGCATCGGCTCCGATAGATCATCAATTACCCAAAAAAGCTGTTATTGCGATTGCTGGTGGCGCGTTGTTTACGTTTGTGTTTTGGCTTGGCATGGTTTCGGGGCTGTTCGCTAACCTTATCGAATTTATAGATTACACAGACAGATAAGTCTCCGATAGATCGACTTGGGGCGTATTATTGGTTGCGCAGGACGAGCAGGCCGTTTATCCAGAAAAATGATTATTACTCTAAAGGAGTCGACCAGGTATGCGGTTGTCTAAATTTTTCCTGCCCGTTCTAAAAGAGACACCTGCAGAAGCGAGGATTATTTCTCACCAGCTAATGCTGCGCGCTGGAATGGTGAAACAAACCGGTTCTGGGATTTATACATGGCTTCCTCTGGGACTCCGTGTACTGAAGAAAATTGAGAATATCGTTCGCGAAGAACAAAATCGTGCTGGTGCGATTGAGCTTTTAATGCCGACCATACAACCAGCTGACCTTTGGAAAGAAAGCGGTCGCTATGATGCGTATGGCAAGGAAATGCTGCGCATTACCGATAGGCATGACCGAGAAATGTTGTTTGGCCCAACGAATGAAGAAGTCATAACTGATATCTTTCGTTCTTATGTGAAATCTTACAAACAATTGCCGCTGAATCTCTATCATATTCAATGGAAATTTCGTGACGAAATCCGGCCACGTTTTGGGGTGATGCGTGGGCGCGAATTTTTGATGAAAGACGCCTATTCATTTGACGTAAATGAAGTAGAGGCGCGAAAAAGCTATTATAAAATGTTTTGTGCCTATCTAAACACATTTTCTAGAATGGGACTGAAAGCCGTGCCTATGCGTGCGGACACTGGCCCTATCGGTGGGAATCTATCTCACGAATTTATCATTCTAGCTGAAACAGGCGAGAGTGAAGTCTTTTGTGATGCTGAATTAGTGAATATGCCTCCGCCTGGACTGGATCTGGACTTCGACAGTGATTTGCTGGGTGAATTTGAAAAGCGCACGCAATATTATGCAGCGACAGAAGAAATGCATGATCAAACAAAGTTTGAGTCAGAAGTGCCAGAGGAGCGACGTGTTTCTGCACGTGGTATAGAGGTTGGTCATATCTTCAATTTTGGCACGAAGTATTCTGAGCCTATGAAGGCAAAGGTTATGACACCAGAAGGTAAGGAAGCGCCCGTTCATATGGGGTCCTATGGCGTTGGGGTGTCTCGTCTGCTCGGTGCTATTATTGAAGCTTGTCATGATGACAAAGGTGTTATCTGGCCAGAAGAGGTTGCTCCTTTCAAGTCTGCGGTTGTTAATCTTCGGCAGGGTGATGAGGCTTGCGATAAGGCATGTGAAGATGTTTATGCGAAACTTCAGGCTGCTGGATTAGATCCAATGTATGATGACCGTGATGATCGTCCGGGCGCAAAACTTTCAACTCTCGAGCTGATTGGTATTCCAAAAGCTATCGTTATTGGGCCGCGTGGTCTTAAAAATGGCGTAGTTGAAGTTAAAGACCGCATAAGCGGCGTGACGGAAGAAATGAGTCTCGACGCTGCATTGAATAAACTAACAGCGAGTGCCTAAAACGGATGTCAAACGGATCTCAAACTGCTTCCGAATTATCTGTTCGCGTTGATGGCTTGGATGAGCACGCAAAAGGCACACAGCCCTTTGGTCCATTTGAACGGATGCTTGCATTCCGGTACATCCGGGCAAAGCGTGAGCATGGCGGTTTAGCGCTGATTTCTGTTGTTTCTACAGTCGGTGTTACATTGGCCGTATTTGCGCTTATCACTATCATGTCGATCATGAATGGATTTCGGCTAGAATTGCTTTCAAAAGTCGTTGGTTTTGAGCCGCACGTGTATGTAAATGCAGTCGAAATGCCAACCGCAGACGCTGACGATCTAGGTAGACGTATCAGTGAATTAGATGGCGTAGTGAATGTTGCGCCTGTGATTGAAGAAATGGTCTTGGCGGATTCCGGTGGGCGCAAAGAAGGGGTATCCGTAAAAGGCCTTCGACCACATGATTTAGAAGCCATAGATTTAATCGTTTCTCATATCAGTGAGGGTGACCTCAGCCAATTTGGCGTGGAAGGAACGCGTTCAGATACAATTGTTATTGGAGAAGGATTAGCGCGCTCTATGGGAGCTGTGGTTGGATCTCGGATAAAATTATTATCTCCCAATGGGCCAAGTACTGTTATGGGGCAGGTGCCTCGCTCAAAAGTCTATACCGTTACTGCAATTTATAATGTCGGAAATGAAAAATACGACCGGTATACAGTGATAATGCCTATGGATCATGCGCGGTTGTTTTTTTCCAAAGGTGATAGTTATCAGTATCTAGGTGTTCGAATTGAAGACCCTGACCAAGCAGAAAACCTAGTAAGGAGCTTGCGTGAAAAAGGGATCACCAATCGGTATGCTAGAGATTGGAAATCGTTGAACGCACAATTAGTTGGCGCTTTAGTTGTAGAACGAAATGTTATGCGATTGATTATGATGATCGTCGTCATGATTACGGCCCTGAATATTATCACAGGGGTTCTTATGCTTGTTAAGAATAAAGCTAGAGACATCGCAATTTTAAGAACGATAGGAGCAACACGAGGCGGCGTTGTTAGAATATTCTTGATGAGTGGGTCGATACTTGGCGGCGTTGGTGTTGGTGTTGGTTTAATATTGGGTGTCATGTTTGTGTTGAACATCGCACCGATACAGCACGGTGTTGAATTTGTATGTGGATGTGAGATTTTTCCAAAATCAGTTTATCAATTGAACGCAATACCAGCGAAACTGCAGTGGTCAGAAGTTGCCATTGTGACAGGCTGGGCATTCCTAATGACAGTTTTAACAACTTTGATACCGTCGATGTGGGCATCACGCCTTGATCCTGTTGAGGCATTGAGAAACCAATGAGCATAACACCAATCTCTCAACGAAAACCTATAATGCGCCTTGTTGATGTCTGTAGGACTTATTCAACGGGGGAAGGTGCACTAGAAGTCTTGAAGGGCGCAAATTTAGAGTTGCGACCTGGCGAAATGGTGGGGTTGGTTGGTCCATCTGGATCGGGTAAGTCGACATTATTACACACGGCTGGGCTCTTGGAATCACCCGATTCTGGATTGGTCGAGATTGATGATGTGGATGCTGCACGTATGAGCGAAAGAGAGCGTACACTCACTCGGCGTAAAAAACTTGGTTTTGTTTATCAGTTTCACCATCTTTTGCCCGAGCTTAACGCGATAGATAACGTCGCAGCTCCTTTGATGATTGATGGTGTGAATAGGAAAATAGCACGAGAGCGCGCGAGTAAACTCTTGCAAGCTATGGGTTTATCAGAACGTGAGCGGCATCAACCGGGACAATTGTCTGGTGGTGAACAACAGCGCGTTGCGATCGCAAGATCATTAGCAAATCAGCCGCGTGTTTTGATCGCAGACGAACCTACGGGAAATTTAGATCCGATGACAACTACGGCAGTATTTCAAAGCCTTTTTGATACTGCCAGAACTGAGCAAGTAGCGGTTCTCGTTGCGACGCATAATCTAGAATTGACGACTTATATGGATCGCGTTTTGACCTTAAAAGATGGTCAACTTACCGATGCGGATATCTAACAATTCATTTCGATAAGTTGATTGAAGGCTTATGAAAAATATAAACACCTTCATTATGCTGATTGATTAGACGGAGCTGCAATAAAATGTCTGAAACTACTAAGATTGCTAGTTTGGATAAGCCCCGGTTTGTGCATCTTCGGGTGAGATCGGCATTGTCGCTTCTTGGTTCAATGATCACGATAAAGAAGCTCTGCAAGTGGACATTTGAAAACGGTTTTCCGGCTGTTGCGATCACCGATGACAATAACATGTTTGGTGCTTTGGAGTTGTCAGAAACTTTAGCGCCAATGGGTGTGCAACCCATTATTGCAATAACACTGCATATCTATGACAGAATAAACCCTGCTGCTGAACCAACTGAATTAGCATTATTTGCCCAGAATGAAGCTGGGTATAAAAATATGATGATCCTAACGACTAAGGGATTTTTGGAATCGCCCAGTGGCGGCACGGGCGTATATCTCGATGATGTCCTTGAGCACAGTGAGGGTTTAATTTGTACAACAGGTGGCGGAAATGGTGAAGTTACCCAACTTTGCGCAGCTGGAGATGAAGAAGGTGCGCGTGATTATTTATTAAAACTAAACAGTGCTTTTCCAAATCGACTATATGTTGAACTGCAGCGCCACGGACGTTTGACTGAAGATAAAGCAGAAGAATTATTGGTAGATTTGGCTTATGAGCTTGATTTGCCATTAGTGGCGACGAATGAGGCGCGTTTCATCAAAAGAGCGCAGCACAAAGCGCATGATGCATTGCTATGTATTGCAGGCTCTACATATGTTTCAGTGCAGGATCGGCCCAAAGCGTCTCCCGAGCAATATATGAAAACGGAAGAAGAGATGATCAATCTCTTTTCCGACCTGCCGGAAGCAATTGAAAATACATGCGAGATTGCGCGCCGTTGTTCTTATCGCCCAGCTTGGCGAAAACCTATTCTACCCAATTTTACAGGTGATGATGGAGACGAAGGAGAAGAGTTGGACCGTCAAGCGCGAGAAGGCCTCAAAATGCGGCTTTCATCGGGTATTTTATATGAAGAAGAGCAGGTCTATTGGGATAGGCTGGACTTTGAGCTGAACATAATTCGGCAAATGGGTTTTCCTGGATATTTCTTGATCGTTTCTGATTTTATTAAATGGGCAAAAGAGCATGATATTCCTGTGGGGCCGGGACGTGGTTCTGGTGCTGGTTCCCTTGTTGCGTGGGTTTTGACGATTACAGATTTGGATCCGCTGCGATTTGGGCTGCTTTTCGAACGTTTTTTGAACCCTGAACGTGTGTCTATGCCCGATTTCGATGTCGATTTCTGTCAAGATCGGCGACATGAGGTGATTGAATATACCAAACGAAAATATGGTGCGGATCGTGTGGCGATGATCATCACTTATGGTACATTGCAAGCAAAAGCGGTTATTCGCGATGTGGGCCGTGTACACCAATTGCCGTTTGGTCAAGTTGATAAACTTTCAAAGCTTATTCCTTTTAATCCTGCAAACCCTCCTACGCTTCAAGAAGCGATTGATGGAGAGCCGAAATTCAAGCAAGAAATGCGAGAAAATGAAGATGTTCGCAACCTTGTAGAAACAGCTTTAGAGCTTGAGGGCTTGTACAGGAATGCTGGAACGCACGCCGCTGGTGTTGTTATCGGTGACCGACCACTTGTAGAGTTATCGCCTCTCTATAAGGATCCAAAATCAGATATTCCTGCGACACAATTCAATATGAAGTGGGCTGAACACAACGGATTGGTTAAATTTGACTTTCTTGGTCTAAAAACTCTGACCGTTATTCAAAGAGCACTTAAATTTGTGATTTCTGAAGGCAAACAGCTCACAGAAAAATGGCACACTTTTGATGACGAAGAGGCTTATAAATTGCTCTCTTCAGGTGAAACACTTGGCGTATTTCAGCTTGAATCAACAGGTATGCGGGATACGCTTCGCAAGGTGAAGCCGGACTGTATAGAAGATATTATCGCGCTTATTTCGCTTTATAGACCGGGTCCAATGAAAAACATCGACACCTATGTTGCGCGTAAAGAAGGTCGTGAAGAAATAGATTATCTCCATGATGACTTGAAACCTGTTCTAGAAGAAACATACGGCGTTATTGTGTATCAGGAGCAAGTTATGCGCATTGCGCAAATACTTGCGGGGTATTCATTGGGTGAGGCTGACCTTTTGCGTCGCGCCATGGGTAAGAAAAAACCTGAAGAGATGCTGAAACAGAAGGTGCGGTTTTTGGAAGGGGCTGCGAAGAAAGACGTATCCAAAGAACGAGCGGAATTCATTTTTGAATTGGTGAATGAATTTGCTGGGTATGGTTTCAACAAATCTCACGCTGCTGCCTATGCTGTAATCGCTTATCAAACGGCTTACCTGAAAGCTAAACACCCTGTCGAGTTTTTGGCTGGATCAATGAGTCTCGACCTAACAAATACCGAAAAACTGGCTGCTTTCTTTCAGGAAACCAAACGTTTAAAAATTCCAGTCGTTACGCCAGATATTACCTTGTGTAACGCTGATTTTGATGTGCGAGACCAAAAGATTTACTATGCGTTGGGAGCTGTTAAGGGCGTTGGTAAAGAAGCGATGCTGGATGTTGAGCGCGCTAGAAATGAAAAGCCATTCGAAGATTTGTTTGACTTTGCTGAACGTGTTGATCCGCGTCAAATCAATAAGCGGGTCTATCAAGCACTCTCTAAATGTGGAGGTTTCGACCAATTAGAGAAGAACAGAGCTAAAGCTTTTGAAGCGTCCGAAATGCTTGCAGCAATGTCTAACGCGGCCAATAGGGATAGAAACTCAAATCAAAATAGCCTTTTTGGTGATGAACCTCCGATGAGACCAAAACTTCCTAAAGCTGCGCCGTGGAGTTCAGAGAAGATTTTGGACTATGAACTTTCAAGTGTTGGTTTCTACCTTTCTGGTCACCCTCTCGATGATATTCTTGAAGGGCCGGCTAGGGAAAGAATTGTTTTATCTTCTCAAATGATGGAGTTAGGCAGGGAACGTGCAGCACTTGAAATGATAGGAGTTGTCAAAGTACGCGTTGAAAAGCCGTCTATGAGTGGAGGTGGGAAATTTGCTTATATCACTTTATCAGACCCATCTGGGGAATATGAGTTATTTGTTGCCCCTGAAACATTGGCCGAGACTCGAGATTATTTTGAAGTAGGAAGTCGGGTCAACGTTCACGTCAAAGTGCGCCGAAAAGATGATGAGTTGCGTTTCTCTGTTGATGGTGCGCGCCCACTCGACAAAGCTGCACTCGGAGCACCAGCAAAATTATGTGTGAGAGTAGGTGACCTAGCGAGTATGGAGCAACTTGCACATGTCGCTGTTCAGTTGAGAGAAGTGTCTTCTCAAACTATAGGGATAATTCAAGTTGAAATTCCTTTAGAAGATCAACGGTTAATCACGCTTGAGTTGGATGGGCATTATCCCATGGATTATGCTGCTATGTCAGCTTTGAAATCAGTTGTCGGAGTGGAGAGAGTCACGCCCGTGGCCGCATAATCTAAGATGATTTTGTCTGGTGGGTTGTCAGCGCTGGAAAAATGAGTATAAGCGCGCTTTATTCCGACACGTGGGTTATTTTCCGGTGCTGAATCGTTCAGCCAACCCGCGGCGGCTAACCGGATAGGAAAATTGATATGGCACTACCTGAATTTACTATGCGTCAGCTGTTAGAAGCTGGTGTACACTTTGGTCACCAAAAACACCGCTGGAATCCTAAAATGGATCGCTACATTTTTGGTGCGCGTTCTGGGATTCACATCCTTGACCTTTCACAAACAGTCCCCCTTCTTCACCAAGCTTTGGTTCAAGTGCGCGATACTGTTGCTAAAGGTGGACGTGTTCTTTTTGTTGGAACAAAACGTCAAGCTTCAGAAGCTGTTGCAGAAGCAGCTGAGCGTTCAGCTCAGTACTTCATGAACGATCGTTGGCTTGGTGGAACTTTGACAAACTGGTCAACTGTTTCAAACTCTATTAAACGTCTACGTGAATTAGATGACTTGTTGTCACAAGGTGACGGTACTGGTCTTACTAAAAAAGAACTTTTGAAGCTTACTCGTGAGCAAGAAAAACTTCAGCGCGTTCTTGGTGGAATTCGTAACATGGGTGGTCTTCCATCAATCATGTTCGTAATCGATACAAACAAAGAATCTATTGCTGTTAAAGAAGCACGCAAGCTTGGTATTCCAGTTGTTGCAATCGTGGATACAAATTGTGACCCTGATGAAGTGGATTTCCCGATCCCAGGTAACGATGACGCGACACGTGCAATCCAGCTTTACACTAACTTGTTTGCTGATGCTGTTCTCGATGGACTAGCAGAATCTTCAATGGAACTAGGTGTAGACTTGGGTGAAGCAGAAGACATTTCTGAAGTCGCTCTTGAATCTATCGCTGTTGAAGTTGCAGCTGCAGAAGCAAGTGCTGAAGTTGCTGTTGAAGAAACTGCTGAAACAGAAGAAACAACAGAAACAAAAACACCTTCTGAAGGTGCTTAGTTTAAAGCTTTTAAATCCACCACTCATATATCCTGAGAGAGGTAACTGAACATGGCCGCAATTACAGCTGCACTCGTAAAAGACCTGCGTGAGAAAACCGGCGCAGGAATGATGGACTGTAAAAAAGCACTTACCGAAAATGACGGTGATGTTGATGCTGCGATCGATTGGCTTCGTGCCAAAGGTCTTTCTAAAGCAGCGAAGAAAGAAGGTCGTGTAGCGGCTGATGGTCTCGTTGGTGTGGCAGTTGAAGGCACTGTAGGTGCTGTTGTTGAGGTTAACGCCGAAACAGATTTCGTTGCTCGCAACGAAACTTTCCAAGAAGCAGTTGCGGGTATTGCAAAAGCCGCAATAGCTGTGAATGGCGATGTTGAAGCACTTGCTTCTTCAGCTGCTGTTGACGGTGGAGAAGGTTCTATTGCAGATCAATTGAAGCGGATGGTCGCAAAGATTGGTGAAAATATGAGCCTTCGTCGTTCAGCGAGTGTGACTGTCGATAAAGGTGCGGTAGCATCTTACATTCACTCGGCTACAGCTGAAGGACTTGGAAAAATCGGTGTTGTTGTCGGTCTCGAATCTGAAGGTAACGCAGATGTGTTGCTTGAAGTTGGCCGTAAAGTCGCAATGCACATTGCTGCAACAAACCCGCTAGCTGCTGTCAAAGAAGAGTTGGATCCTGTCGCTGTTGAGCGTGAGCGCCAAGTTCTAACTGAACAAGCTCGCGAATCAGGTAAACCTGAAGCAGTGATCGAAAAAATGATCGAAGGTCGTATCCGTAAATTTTACCAAGAAGTTGTATTGGTGGAGCAGACTTTCGTGATGGACCCAGACTTGACTGTTGGTCAATTCATCGAGAACGCTGGAAAAGAAGCTGGAGCACCTGTTGCTCTGAAAGGCTTTGCAATGTTGCGTCTTGGTGAAGGTATCGAGAAAAAAGAAGAAGACTTTGCTGCTGAAGTTGCCGCTGCAACTGGACAATAAAGTTCATTTTCGAACTTGAATAGAAGCGGAGGTAGGCGATAAGTGTCTATCTCCGTTTTTTTTGATGGGTCTTATAGCTAAGGGCAGGCAAAACATTATGGCATCTCAACTTCAATCACCAAAATACAAACGAGTACTTCTCAAGATTTCAGGTGAGGTTCTGGCCGGAAAAATTGAACCTGGCAAAGAAAAGTTCGGGATAGATATGGCTGCCTGTTTTCCAATAGCCGAGGAAATTAAGGAAGCCATCGCTGCTGGGACTGAAGTTTGTCTTGTTATCGGTGGTGGAAACATTTTTAGAGGACTTAAAGGTGTTGGGCAGGGCATGGAACGTGCACAAGCTGATTCTATGGGGATGCTGGCGACGGTGATGAATGCGCTTGCTATGCAAGGAGCACTTGAAGAGATTGGTGTGCCTGCGCGGGTGCAAAGCGCCGTTGAAATGCCAAAAATTTGTGAGCCCTTTATTCGCCGTAGAGCTATCCGTCATATGGAAAAAGGTCGCGTCGTAATTTTTGCTGCTGGCACCGGAAATCCATTCTTTACGACAGATACCGGAGCTGCATTGCGTGCTGCTGAAATGGGGTGTGACGCTATGCTGAAGGGAACTCAGGTTGATGGAGTTTATACCGCTGATCCAAAACTAGACCCTGAAGCAACTCGTTTTGATCACTTGGGTTATATGGAGGTGTTGAATAAAGACCTTCGTGTTATGGATGCAACGGCTGTAAGTTTAATGAAAGAGAATCACATACCGATTGTTGTGTTTTCTATTCACAATAAAGGATCGCTTGCTGAGGTTCTGGCTGGAAATGGTATTTGTACTGTTATCGAAAATTGAGTAGGGCCAACTGCAGGATAAAAGGAAAAGATTATGTCTATTGATATGAAAGACTTAGAACGCCGTATGGAAGGTGCTGTTGCATCACTGAAAACTGAATTTTCAGGTTTGCGCACAGGACGCGCATCAGTGAACCTTTTGGATACTGTAATGGTTCAAGCGTATGGCGCATCAACTCCTTTGGCTCAAGTGGCTTCTATCTCTGTTCCTGAGCCGCGTATGCTTGCTGTGAACGTATGGGACAAAACAGTTGTCGGAGCAGCTGACAAAGCAATTCGCGAAGCAGGTTTAGGATTAAACCCTGTCATGGATGGTCAAAACCTTCGCATTCCTATTCCGCCATTAAATGAAGAGCGTCGTGCAGAATTAGCAAAATTAGCTGGAAAATATGCAGAATCAGCACGTGTTGCCATTCGGAATGTGCGCCGTGATGGAATGGATATTTTGAAAAAAATGGAGAAGGATGGCGAAATCTCCAAAGATGAGCAAAAATCACTTGAGGATGACGTGCAGAAATTGACTGATAAAATAATTTCTTCCGTTGATGCTAGTGTGAAATCAAAAGAAGAAGAGATTATGCAGGTATAAACTGTTGTCATCTATCGCTTCAACAACACCTATTGCCCAGCATTCTAAAGTTGGTGACGAAGGACATGCGCCTAAACATGTTGCCGTAATTATGGATGGTAATGGGCGATGGGCGCAAGCTAGGGGGTTGCCTCGTATAGCTGGCCATAAAGAGGGCGTTGAAGCGCTTAGAAAGACTGTGGATGCCTGTAAGGCGCTTGCAATTGAACATCTGACGGTTTTTTCATTTTCAACAGAAAACTGGCGCAGGCCCAAAGCTGAGGTTGATGCTTTGTTTGCGCTTTTAAAATTGTTTGTAAAAAAAGATCTAAACCGCCTTCATAAAGAAGGTGTTAGAGTTCGGATATTTGGATCGTTAGACGGCTTACCTGCAGATATTCTAAAGTTAATTGACGAATGTGAATCTAAAACAGCACAAAATAAAGTGTTTAACGTCAATATCGCTTTTAATTATGGCGGTAGAGCTGAAATAGTGGAAGCGGCCCAAAAGATAGCTGCAGATGTTCAAGCTGGGCGACTTTCCCCAGAAAGTATAGATGAGTCCATTATGCAGCAGCATATGTGGTCGTCTGACCTTCCTGATGTGGATTTACTCATCAGAACGAGCGGTGAACTAAGAATTAGTAATTTCCTATTGTGGGGAATCGCCTATTCAGAGTTGATGTTCTTAGATATATTGTGGCCAGATTTTGGCAAAGTTGATATGGAGCGGGCAATAGATGTCTTCAAAAATCGTAACCGACGATTTGGCGGAGTCGAGCCTTCCAAAGTCATCGAAAGCTAATTTAGAGAATGAATTAAATCCAACATCTTCTCCGGCTGCTGAGGGTGTTTCTCACCCAAATACGTCTGTAAGTGCTAACTTTATCAAGCGTATAGTTGCTACGCTCGTTCTTGCTCCCGTTTGTGTCCTAGCTGTAGTTCAAGGCGGAGTCGTATTTAAAGTGCTCACCGCCATTTGTGCAATTATCGCAGCTTGCGAGTGGGCATTTATGGTGGGCAAGGGACAAGTAAAATGGAAAACATATAGTCTCTGTGGTGTATTTAGTTTTGCGGGTTTGACGGCGATATATGCTGGAGGTATCGGGCTGGCCGTCGTTTCGTTGGTTTCTATTGTGTCCGCAATTGTAATTTATTTACTTGGAAGATTGTATAAATTACATCCCTTATCTCTCATGTTTGGGGCGGTTTACGTTACTTTTCCCTTTGGTGCATTTGTTTATTTACGTGAATTGTCGACCAACACGCAATTTATGATGTTTGCTATTTTCGCAATAGTTTGGGGAACAGATACCGCCGGATATTTGGCTGGAAAAGCGTATGGAGGTCCATTATTAGCTCCTAAAAATAGTCCGAATAAAACATGGACCGGAGCGATAGGTGGAGTGATTTATGCGGCTCTTGCGGGTGCAGCTGCAGCCAACCTCACTCAATCTTCTATGATAATGTGGCTGTTTTGGGCAATTTTCTTATCTATTGCCGCGCAACAAGGTGATCTCATCGAATCAATGTTTAAACGGAAGTTTGGGATCAAAGATATGTCAAACATCATTCCTGGACATGGTGGCTTATTAGACCGATTGGACGGCCTGATGGCTGCTGTATCGATTGCTGCGATAATGAATCTGTTTTTTCCCGATATTATGCTTAGTTTATTGGGGGATTGAGGGTGTCAGAACAGGTCAAAGTTTCATTGCTGGGTGCCACTGGTTCCATTGGTAGTTCTACTATTTCGATTTTAAAGCAAAATTGTGCGGACATGCCTGAGTTTAAAGTTGTTTCTCTAACAGCTCAGAATAGTGTTCAAGAATTAGCAAAATTAGCCATTGAAACTAATGCAGAATTTGCTGCAATTGGAAATGAAAATAAATATCAAGAATTGAAAGATTTGTTGGCCGGTACTGGTATTGAATGTGCCTCAGGTGAAACTGGATTGGTCGACGCTGCCGCTAGACAATGTGATACATTGGTTTCT
This sequence comes from Hirschia sp., assembly GCF_058892565.1. Taxonomy (NCBI): domain Bacteria; kingdom Pseudomonadati; phylum Pseudomonadota; class Alphaproteobacteria; order Hyphomonadales; family Hyphomonadaceae; genus Hirschia; species Hirschia sp. Next base: position 14,630 of record NZ_JBZXVU010000031.1, read on the forward strand.
GCCATAACAGGGGCGGCCGCTTTAAGGCCAACTCTTGAGGGGATCAAACAAGGTGCAAATATAGCTCTTGCAAACAAAGAAAGTATTGTTTGCGCAGGAGTGTTATTCTTAAGTGAAGCAAAAAGATATAATGCAAAATTGCTGCCCGTTGATTCGGAACATAACGCTATATTTCAAGTGCTTGATAATCACAAAAGAGTAGAAAAACTGATTTTAACCGCATCTGGGGGGCCGTTTCGAACATCTACTATTGATGAAATGCGAGAAGCTACTCCTGAACAGGCTATTTCCCATCCGAACTGGTCAATGGGTGCTAAAATTTCAGTAGATAGTGCAACGATGATGAATAAGTCTCTGGAGTTGATAGAGGCATCTTATCTTTTTAATACACCTGAAGAAAAGATTGATGTATTAATCCACCCCCAGTCCATAGTGCATAGTTTGGTTTCATATGATGATGGTTCCGTTCTGGCACAACTTGGTATGCCGGATATGCGAACGCCTATTTCTTATGCTTTGGCATGGCCTAATCGAATGCCGGTGCCAGGATTAGAAAGACTGGATTTAGGTAGAATCGGTAGCTTGAGTTTCGAAACACCAGATGATGCAAGGTTTCCAGCGGTCGCATTGGCTCGTAAAGCTTTAACCCTAGGAGCTTGGGCACCAAATGTGATTAACGCTGTCAACGAAATCGCAGTAGATGCTTTTTTGAATAATGTTATTGGTTTTATGGATATAACGCGTACAACTGAAAAATTGCTAGATCGGTTTGCATCTGATGAATTCGGAGCTATGACTGACCCTAACAGTTTTGATGATGTGTTCGAGTTAGATGGTCTGGCAAGAAAACTTGCGCTTGAAGCGATTAAGGCATAGCACCTGCATGTTACGGGCTAACCTAAGTAGAATTTTAGAGGACCATTTTTAAATATGGACGTTCTAGTAAGCCAGTTCCTTAATCTGTTTTCAATTGTTTCCTCTGTCGTTCCGTTCATCATTATGATTGGCGTCGTTGTAACTATACACGAGCTTGGACATTATTATGCCGGCCGCGCTTTTGGGGCGGCTGTTGAATCTTTTGCATTTGGTTTTGGAAAATCTATTTTTGAAGTTTCAGACAAGAGAAATACACGTTGGCGATTAAATTGGTTGCCGCTTGGAGGGTTTGTCAAATTCGTTGGTGAACAAGAAGGCGACAATTCTATTTCTGACAATCCAAAAAAGCCCAAAGGGCGATATTACAAAGACTTGGCTGCTTGGCAAAGAGTCATTGTCTCCCTGGCAGGACCAGTAGCGAACTTTATATTGGCTATCTTAATTTATGCGGTTATTTTTAGCCAAGGTAAGCCTTTGTATGGCGATGTTACTGTCGAGAATGTTCTGGAAAATAGTGCAGCGTATGAGGCTGGTGTATTGGATGGAGATATTATCGTTGCAGCTGACGACAGAGCAGTTTCTAGTGCGGGAGATGTCATTGAAGCGGTCGCGTATAGTGCTGACGAACCTGTAAAACTCTCGCTTCTTCGTAATGGTGAAGAAATTGATTTAATCGTCATTCCACGTAGAGAGATGTTCATTAATGAACGCTTAGGAATAGAAGATGAAATCGGCCGTATCGGTGTAAGTATGTCGTCTAAGTTGATCGCTATTGAAGACGTGTCTACATTCGAAGCAGTTAGCTTAGGTGCTGACCAAACGGCGAATGTCATCAGGAAAACATTAAAAGTCTTAAACCGCCTTATTTTCGGCAAAGATAACTTTGACAAGATGAGAGGCCCATTGGGAATGGGAGATATTGCTGATCGCGTTGTCGACAGCAATATGAAACGAACAGATATTGGATTTAAAGAAAGGCTGAGCGGTACATTCTGGCAAATGCTTGAATTGATTGCGATGTTCTCAGTAAGTATTGGTTTTTTCAACCTGTTGCCGATTCCAATGTTGGATGGCTATTCTGCGTTGTTAGGTCTTTACGAAACAGTTGTTGGTTCAGAAGTTTCTCTGAGGTTTCAGGAATATCTTCTGCGTGGGGGGCTTGCGGTAGTCGGGGTTTTCTTTATCGCTGTTACTTGGAATGATATTAGGCGGCTTGGGCTGCTTGATGTTTTTAGCGGCCTGTTGTCATAAGAGTATGATTAAGGCAAGGCAGGGCGTTTTGAGACGTGTAGAGGATACTAACATGCGATCTTTGTTCGCGAGTGCACTGGCACTGACGACTTCAGCTGGTGCTTATTTTGCAGTTGCAGAACTGAGTGGATCGGCCTTAGTGCACGCTCAATCTGTTAACCAAGAAGCAATTTCGCATATAGTTGTTGAAGGCAATCAAAGAATTGAAACCAGAACTATTCTCTCATACTTACTTGTAGAGCCTGGAGATAATTTTGACTCCGAACGTCTGGATTTGTCACTGAAAACGCTTTTTGCAACGCAATTGTTTGCAGATGTGCTTTTTGAAAAGAATGGTAGCGAACTTGTTGTTCGAGTCAGTGAAAATCCAATCATCAATCAGGTGATATTTGAGGGCAATAGCTCTATTCGCGATGATAAACTGACTGAAGAAACTGAAGCTGCGCCACGTGAAGTGTTTACACAAGCGAGAGTTCAGCAAGATGTACAAAAAATTCTAGAAGCTTACCGCCGTGCAGGTCGTTTTGCAGCATCGGTTACACCTACCTATAAGCCATTGGCACAAAACCGTGTGGATCTTATATTTGAAATAACCGAAGGTCCCAAAACGGGTGTGAAATCAATTAACTTTATCGGTAATGAAGTTTTTAAAGATAGTAAGCTGCGTTCGGAAGTTGTGACACGTCAGTCTAGATGGTGGCGGGTCTTTGAATCAAACGATAACTTTGATCCAGATCGTATGGAATATGACAGAGAGCTTCTACGTCAGTTTTATACAAATGAAGGGTATGCTGATTTCCGCGTAACATCTTCTATTGCGGAGTTAACGCCGGATCAAAAAGATTTTTATATGACCTTCACCATAGATGAAGGTCCCCTGTATAATTTCGGTGAAATTAGTGTTGAAACAACGCTTGAAAAATTATCAACAGTAAGATTGAAGGCTATTGTCCCGACAAGAGAAGGTAATCTTTATAAAGCAGACCTTATCGAGGATGCGGTTGAAGCAATTACTTTTGCAGCTGGTAGTGCAGGATATGCATCTGTGGATGTTAAACCTCAAATAGACAGAGATCCTGAAACTCAAAAGGTAAATGTTACTTTTGTCGTTGATGAAGGGCCGCGTGTTTATGTTGAACGCTTGGATATTGTTGGGAACACGCAAACACTAGACCATGTTGTTAGAAGAGAACTTCTATTGGCAGAAGGTGATGCTTTCAACCGGATTCTTTTAGATCAATCTCGAAACCGCATCAGAAGTCTAGGTTTCTTTAAAGACGTAGAGATCACTGAAGAGCCAGGTTCAGCTCCTGATAAAACGATTGTGAAAGTCGCAGTCCAAGAACAGCCCACTGGAGAATTAGCGTTCTCAGTTGGGTATTCTTCAGCAGATGCTTTTCTAGTCTCTGTATCTGCAACACAGCGGAACTTCCGCGGCCGTGGACAGTCTGTTACTGCGAATATTCAATCGTCACAATATCAAGAAAATTACGAATTCCGTTTCACAGAGCCAAGGTTTCAGGACCGAAATATGGCTGCAGGTTTTGACCTCTATGCGAACAAAACCAACTATTTAAATATTGCGAATTATTCAAATAGCGTGATTGGAGCAGGGCTTCGCGTTGGCTTTCCTTTGGGAAATAGAACGCAATTGGGACTCAGATATAATTTACGACAAGATGACCTCCAATTAGCTCAGACCAATAGTGATGGCACAAGATCAACCATTGAAAGTCGTGAGCAATGTCTACTGACCAACAGCATCAGTATATGTGACCAATTAGGAGAGCAGTTAACGTCTTCTGTTGGATATTCATTGGTTCGAGACCACCGGAATGACCCTATCGATCCGACAGGTGGATATAGAATAACTTGGCAACAAGATTTTGCTGGTCTTGGTGGAGATGTTAATTACGTTAAGCAAGAGTTGAATGCATCGACGTATAAAGGCATTGCGCCCGGGTTTACACTTACTGCAGGCGTCAAGGCAGGATATATTGATGGTTGGAATGATGATTCCATTCGCGTAAATAATAGGTTTTACAAGGGTGGAAATACATTCCGTGGATTTGATACCGCAGGATTAGGCCCGCGTCAGACCAATGTCGTTTCTGATCTCGTCGTAGAAAATTATGCTGGCGCTCCAGCAGATTCTGATGGTCAATTGATTTACTATTCAGGTATCAGTAGCTCAACTGGGCTTCCGGTTGGAACTTTCGTAAATACAGGTAATCTCTCAGAAGCGGTCTTGAACGAAAATGGCGTTCTGGTTGCAGCCGTAGAAGGTGATGGAGGAGAGCGTGCATACGGGTCGTTATCTACAGATGGAAATGGCGTTACTGTTGAGCCTCAGATTCGTGCGCTTGGTACGGCTCTAGGTGGTAAAGCGTATGCTATTGGAACTGTAGAGCTATCTATTCCTATTCCTTTTGCTCCGGAAGAAATGGGAATTGGTGCAGCACTATTTACTGAATTTGGAAGCGTTGGATTATTGGATGATATAGCTAAAACTGGCTCCAATCCGACTGTTGAAACATTTGGTTCAACCGGTTTTGCTTTAAGCGAAACCAGTATTGATGACACCTTTGGTCTGCGTGCAAGTGCGGGTCTGAGCGTGTTTTGGGATTCACCATTTGGTCCCATAAGATTTGACTTCTCAGAAATACTTGCGAGTGAAGAATATGACCGGACGGAAAGCTTCCGGTTTAGTACACGGACCCAATTCTAGGAAAAACAGAACATGTCCCTAAAAAAACTAATTGTAGCGTTTTCAACTTTGTTTTTGCTTTCTCCTGCAGTTATGCAAGCTACAGCTCAAACAAACGTTATTGTGATTGATCAAGCAAAGATTATGACACAATCTAAAGCTGGTAAGGATGTCACTAAAAAGCTCAACAACATTGCTGAGCAAATCAATAAAGAGCTGAAGCCAAGTGCCGATTCTCTGCAAGCTGAAGGACAATCCCTTCAAACGACTCTGGCACCATTGAATCAAAATGCGATTGCGCAAGATAAAGCTCTAGTTACGCGCATTCAAAATTTTGAAAAACGCAGAGTAGAACTTCAAAAAACACAACAAAAACGTGCGGCTGAGCTAGAACTAACGAGACGTGATGCTTGGCAAAAGTTTTTTGTTGCGCTTGAACCTGCTCTGCAGGCCGCTATCACTGAAACGAGCGCAGATATTGTAATCGACAGATCTTCTACAATACACACTGGAGAAGGTGTGGATCAAACAGACTTGATTATCTCAAAGCTTGATGCATCAACACCTACTATTTCAGTAACTAAACAATCTCTTCCAGTTCCAAAGAACTAATTACTAGGAATATTTGAAGTGATTGATGAGCGATTTTATTTCCTGCAGCCTAAACCTAGCTTAAGTCAGCTTGCGGTTGCAGGGAAAGCAGAAATATACACGCAAGTTTCCAGTGCAGTTTCTGTAAATTCGTTTGAAAACGCAAGTAATGGTGATCTTACCTTTATTGAAAATATTAAGGGTGCTGATCTAACGGATGTCAAAGCTTCTGTGTGTATTACTTCTCGGGAAATTGCAGAACAATTACCTGAAAATATTTCAATAATTGTAAGTGATAGACCTCGGTGGAGTTTTGGACAGGCTTCCAAATTAATTGCATCACCAAGGCAATTTCAATCAAATACACTATCTATTTCAGATAGTTCTACTGTCGAGGAGGGGGTAATTCTCGGTCCAAATGTTGTGATCGGGGATGATGTCTCTATTGGAGCTGGTACGGTTATTGCTCCTGGTACAGTTATATGGCCTGGTGTGAAAATTGGAAAAAACTGTTCAATTGGATCAAATGTCACTATAAAAACTTCGTTGATCGGGAATAATGTCACCTTGTCCTCAGGTGTTGTTTTGGGGGAATCGGGTTTTGGCCTCTCTATAGGCGCTAATGGTGCAGATGACAGCCCTCATTTCGGACGCGTTATTGTGCAAGACTGGGCATCTATTGGGTGCAATTCGTGTGTTGATTGTGGTGTTTTTGGTGACACAATTATTGGTGAACGTGCAAAAATAGACAATTTGTGTCACATCTCCCATAATGTCGTAATCGAAGCCCATTCTGTTTTAGCAGCGTTTTGCGGTATAGCTGGGTCGACAATTGTTGGTAGTGGTACGCAAATGGGCGGTGCTTGTAGCATTGCTGATCATTTGAAAATTGGCCGACAGGTTAAATTGGCTGGAAATTCGGGCTTAATGTCAGATATTCCTGATGGAGAAACATGGGGTGGATATCCTGCTAAACCAATTAAATCTTGGTTTAGAGAAACTGTGTGGCTTTCTAAACAAGTGACAAGCCGCAAGACTGAAAAATAGACGTAATACGCATTTCCAAACTATAAAACTAGGATTATCGGTAATGGCTGTTTCCATACACCCTAACGCATTTATTGAAGATGGTGCTGAGCTCGGTGAAAATGTCAAAATCGGACCAGGATGTGTCATCGGTCCGAATGTACAGATTGGTGATAACAGTGAGTTATTTAGTCAGGTCGTCATAGCAGGACATACGATTTTAGGTGCAAATGCAAAGATATACCCCTTCGCTGCTTTGGGGCACCCACCTCAAGACTTTAAATATCGCGGAGAAGACACCAAGCTGATCATTGGAAATGATGTTACTGTCAGGGAACATGTAACTATGCACCTAGGTACGGTTGTCGGGCGCGGAGAAACTCGTGTTGGCAATAACGGATATTTCATGGTTGGTTCACACATTGGCCATGATTGTATTGTCGGCAATAATGTCACATTTGCAAACAATGCAACTCTGGGCGGTCAGGTGACAGTTGGTGATCATGTGATCATGGGTGGTCTCTCCGCAGTTCATCAATTTTGCCGTGTCGGAAAACATGCATTCATTGGTGGAGGTGCACCGGTTACCGGAGATGTTATTCCATACGGAATGGTCGATAATCACGGAAAACTTGCGGGGCTGAACCTTGTTGGTTTAAAGCGTCGTGGTTTTGATCGGAAACAAATTAATGACCTTCGTACGGCGTACAGGTTGTTTTTTGCTTCTGAAGGTACATTTCAAGAGCGTATCGATGATGCTGCTCGGATGTATGAACAGCAAGAACTTGTGATGGAGATGGTCAGTTTTATAAGAGACGGTGCTGATCGCCATTTATGTCTTCCCAAGTAAGAAACCATAATGTCCAAATCTAAATTAGGTATCATTGCGGGTAGCGGGGATTTACCTGAAACTTTGGCTAAGCATGCCCAAAAAGAAGGTCGGAGTGTTTTTATTGTAGGCATTGCGGGTTTTGTTGAACCTGAACTTCTAGAGCAATTTGCGCATAAGGTGATCTCTGTTGGTGAAGTTGGAAAACAACTTTCTGCTTTAAGATCGGAAAATGTAAACGAAGTCTGTTTCGCTGGAATTGTAAAACGTCCTAATTTCAAAAATCTAAAACTAGATGCCAAAGGCATGATGATTCTGCCTAAGGTATTAAAAGCGGCATCACAGGGTGATGATGCCCTGTTAAGAGTATTGGTAAAAACTATTGAACGTGAAGGTTTCAAAGTCGTTGGTGCTGATGATGTTCTAACTTCACTAGTTGCACCGATTGGTTCTTTAGGTAGGCATTCTCCTAGTTCTGCTGATCTTGCTGATATAAAAAAAGCTGCTCAGATAGCTGCTGAAATAGGGCGTTTGGATATTGGACAGGGCGCTATCGTTTGCGACGGACTTGTTCTAGCAGTAGAGGCGCAGGAGGGCACAGATTTAATGCTCCAACGCTGTGCAGCGTTACCAGATAACCTTAGAGGGTCGACTAAAGCTCCTCGGGGTGTGCTTGTTAAGCGCCCTAAACCTGTTCAAGAACGCCGTGTAGATCTTCCAACAATAGGTATACGAACGCTAGAAGGTGCTAAACGTGCGTGCCTTTCAGGAATTGCTTATGAAGCCAATTCAGCATTACTGCTGAATATGGATGAACTGATAGCGTATGCTGATAATAATGGCCTTTGGATTTATGGATTCGAAGACACGAATCTCGAGACTGAAAGATAAATAAAATGCGCCTTTACTTCGTTGCTGCTGAACCTTCTGGAGACGTGTTAGCGGCTGAAGTGATGCGGGAAATTCTGTTGCTACATAATGACGTTCAGTTCCTCGGTGTAGGTGGTTCACATATGCGGGCTTTAGGAATTGAAAGCTTGTTTGACCCTCAAGAGTTAGCAGTGTTTGGTCTACTCGAAGGTATAAAAGCTTTTAAAACTGTTAAAGCAAGGGTTGAAGATACAGCGTTAGATATTGTCAAATATAATCCAGATGCGATCATTCTTGTGGATTCCTGGGGGTTTATGTGGCGTGTCGCTCAGCGTGCAAAAGAATTAGGTTATGAAGGTAAGCGAATTAAATTAATTGGTCCTCAAGTTTGGGCAACTCGGCCTGGAAGAGCGAAAACGCTCGCTAAAAACGTCGATCATTTGCTTTGTATTCATGATTTCGAAGTGCCATTTTATCAACCATTTGGACTGGATACGACGGTAATAGGCAATCCAGCTCTTGAACGGGATCAAAATGGTTTTGGTGAGGAGTTTCGAGCTGCAAAGAAGATCTCAGAAGATAAGCAAGTCATTCTCCTTTTGTTAGGAAGCCGTAACTCAGAAATCGTGACAGTCGCGCCTATTCTGCAGAGGGCCGCTGAAGAGATTTGTGAAAACGATGCGAACCGAATGGTCATATGTGTCGTAGCCGATAGTGTAAGAGAGAAAGTAGAAGCGTGGAGTAAAGATTGGACGTTTCCATTTTTTATTTCATCCGATGAGGCTGAAAAATCTGATGCATTTGCATCAGCTGACATTGCTTTAGCTTGTTCAGGCACAGTTACGACAGAAGTGGCGCTTCAAGGTGTGCCACTCGTCATTGGTTATAAAATTGGATGGGTAACTTGGCTCATCGCTAGATTATTTTTGATGAAATCAAAATTCATTACACTTTTAAATGTCGCAGCAGACCGAGAAGTTGCTCCAGAGTTTATTCAAACACGTTTTACCGTCCGCAATTTGAAGAATGCTGTTGAACGATTATTGAGCAACACGGATTTAAGACAAAAACAGATTCTTGAACAAAACTTAGCTTTGGAGAAAATGGGTCGAGGTGGAGAAGGTGCCTCTAAAATTTCGGCGAAGAAAATTTTAGAATTAGCGAAATAGACTTCTAAATTGTTTTAGACATATAAATAAAAAAGGCCTGACATGTAATTGTCAGGCCTTTTTTTGTTTTGCTTAGATTAAACGATTTAGCGTTTGTTTACCGGCACGTAATCGCGGACTGGAGCACCAGTATAGATTTGGCGAGGACGTCCAATGCGTTGAGTCGGGTCTTCGATCATTTCTTGCCATTGAGCGACCCAACCAACTGTACGGGCCAATGCAAATAGCACTGTGAACATTTCTGTTGGGAAGCCCATCGCTTTCAAAGTGATACCTGAATAGAAGTCGATGTTCGGGTATAGTTTTTTCTCTACGAAATATGGGTCTTCGAGTGCGATACGCTCAAGTTCGATAGCCACTTGTAGAAGAGGGTCGTTGTGAGCACCAACGGCCTCTAGAACCTCGTGACATGTTTTCTGCATCATTTTAGCGCGAGGGTCGTAGTTTTTGTAAACTCGGTGCCCAAAGCCCATCAAACGGAATGGGTCTGATTTGTCTTTAGCGCGCGCAATGTATTCAGGAATACGATCTACAGAACCAATTTCTTGTAGCATGTTCAATGCTGCTTCGTTTGCTCCACCGTGTGATGGGCCCCAAAGACAAGCAACACCTGCAGCCATACAAGCGAATGGATTAGCACCAGAAGAACCAGCTAGACGAACTGTAGATGTTGAAGCGTTTTGTTCGTGGTCGGCGTGTAGGATGAATATGCGGTCCATAGCACGCGCCATAACATCCTGAACTTGATAGTCTTCTGCAGGGACTGCAAAACACATGCGTAGGAAGTTTGCTGCATAACCAAGGTCATTTCTAGGAGAGATGAATGGTTGACCGATTGAGTATTTGTGAGCACGGGCTGCAATCGTCGGCATTTTTGCGATCAAACGGTGAGCAGAAATCAAACGGTGTTTTGGATCATTGATGTCTAGTGAATCGTGATAGAAAGCAGAAAGCGCACCAATCGCTCCAGTTACAATCGCCATCGGGTGAGCATCTCTGCGGAACCCTTCAAAGAAGCGATCAAACTGTGTGTGGATCATCGTGTGGTTTGTAATTGTGTGCTTGTATTCTGTTAGTTCTGCTTCTGTCGGAAGTTCACCATTTAATAGAAGATAACACACTTCAAGGAAATCTGATTTCTCAGCGAGTTGATCAATAGGGTAACCTCTGTGCAGAAGAATACCTTTTTCACCATCAATAAAAGTGATTTGGCTTTCACAGCTACCTGTTGAGGTAAATCCAGGATCGAGTGTGAAACGCCCTGTTTGTTTGTTCAACGTTGAGATGTCTATTACATCCGGGCCGAGAGTACCTGAGTATATAGGCAATTCCGCAGTTTTTCCAGCAACGTTTAGAGTCGCGGTACCATTTGGTTTTACTTTATTTTCCATATTATATCAGCCCCTTATGTTTTAAGTTTTGTGGTCAGTGACGGGAGGAGTCATGCACTAACCTTATTAAGTTGATCATCAATTCGACTAAGCGATTCATCCCGCCCAAGCCATTCCAACACTAAACCAAGATCTGGTGCTGGTGAGCCGCCGGTTAAAGCTGCTCGTAATGTCGGTCCAATCATTCCCATGCCGACCTCTTCGTCAGCACAGAAATCTGTAATTGCAGCTGTTAAAGCCAAGTTGTTCCATTCTGATAAGTCTTTAAACCGAATAGTTAGCTTTGATAAGCGCTCCATAGCATCTAGAGACATCTTTTTCTTCAATTTGCCAGTTATTTCTATCGGTCTAAGGTCTAATAGAAAGTTAGTTTGCATTTCTAACTCTTCAATAGTCGCAGCGCGATTTTTAATTTCTGACATTGAAGTCTTAATACGCGATTTCACTACTTGGGACAATTGATCGAAACCGTCGCGGCTAAATAGCAGATTGCACAAGCGATTATCATCAGCTTGGGCCATGTAATGAGCATTTACAGACTTCATTTTTTCGAAATCTAAGCGCCCCGGAGCTTTTCCTAGACCTGCTGTATTAAACCATTCTATGGCTTTATCTTGAGGGATGATCTCATCATCTCCATGTGACCAACCAAGACGAAGAAGATAGTTATTCATGCCTTCTGGCAGATAACCCATATCTCGATAAGCTTCGACGCCTAACGCACCGTGCCTTTTGGATAGTTTTTTTCCATCGGGACCGTGAATGAGAGGAACATGCGCGTATTTGGGCAAATCCCAGCCCATAGCCTGATAAATAGGAATTTGTCGGTAAGTATTACCAAGATGATCATCACCGCGAATAACTTGGGTGACTCCCATATCGTGATCATCCACAACGACGGCGATCATATAGGTTGGTGTCCCATCTGTGCGAAGCAAAATAAGATCATCTATTTGACCTGCTGATACACCGACATGACCTTGGACATCATCAGTAAATTCGATGCGACCTTCATCTGGTGCGCGCAAGCGGATAACATAGGACGCGTTAGGGTCTGTAGGTGTTTTGCCATCTCTATAAGGGGAGCGATAAGGCGCGAGAAGCTTATCAGCTTCTGCACGAAGGTTCGAAGCGAGGTCTTCATTGCCTTCTTTTGCTGCTATTTTAGCATCTGCGCGTTTGGCTTCACCTTGTTCGCGACGCTCGGCAAGTTCCTCTTGGCTCGTATAACACTTAAAAGCAGTGCCTTTGGAAATCATCTTTTCAACAACTTCGCGGTGACGATCAGCGCGCTGAAATTGAAAGGTTGGTTCTTCGTCGGGTGTAATGCCTAACCAATCTAAACCCTCAAAAATCGCCTGAACGGCGTTTTGGGTTGACCTCTCCCTGTCTGTATCTTCAATACGCAGAAGGAATTTGCCGTTGTTGGCTTTGGCATAGAGCCAATTGAACAATGCTGTGCGAGCACCACCAATGTGTAGATATCCGGTCGGCGAGGGGGCAAAGCGGGTGATTACCGTCATAAGAACTTTCAAAAACACGTTTATATGTAGCAAACCTATTGGCTTGATATCGCCTCAGGTATTTACGCTCTTGAAGAACACATCAGAACCTATTTGGGCAAGTCTTGTGGCTCCAAAACTTCTAAATTTTGTTATTTAGAGGATTAAAAATGAAGTTCTTTGAGCATTTTAGTGAGCAGCATGCGTTAAGAATATCACTTTTATATCCGCTCTGTCTCATGTCAGGAACCGCTGTTTATTTAGAGCTAGATCACGAACCTTCATGGCGGTTCGTCATTTTTTGCTCAATTGGTGTGGTTTTTGTCCTCAAAGTTTCAGTTTTATTTGGTAAGCATTTTATCAATCTTTTGCTATTTTTTGCATTGTGGTTTCTAGCTGGTGTTACTGTTATTAAAGCGCGAACATCAATCGTTAGCGCGCCTAAAATTGAATACAATATCGGTCCGGTTACGGTCGAGGGAGAGCTGGTTCAAATTGAAAATGGGGCAAAGGGAAATCGATTAAGAATACGAGTTGGTGCGATTTCTAATTTGCCCAAAAGAGATACGCCTGAATTTGTTCGTGTCACACAGAAATTTGAGACAAATTTGTGGCCTGGACGATCTGTTAGCTGTTATGTGTTTTTGTCTCCACCACCAAAACCTTTGATCGCCGGTGATTATAATTTCAATCGACAGGCATTTTTTGAAAAATTGGGAGGTGTTGGTTTTGTTCTTGGACGTTGTAAACCGATAAATACGTCAAGTGTCGAAGAGCGGGACTTAATCGCACGTATAGCGATCCGCGTGGATGCGATTAGACGATCAATATCTGTATATATTCACGATTTATTGGGCGATGTGTCTGGTGGAATGGCAACTGCTATGATTACGGGCGAGCGTAGTTTTCTAAGCCTTGAAGACCAAGATACTTTGCGCTCAGTTGGGCTCGCACACCTGTTAGCTATATCAGGCTTGCACATGGGATTAGCTGCCGGTGTGTTTTTCGCATTGTTTCGGTTTATTATACCATGGTTTGAATTTGCAGCATTGCGAATACCTGCTCAGAAATTATCAGCTTTAGCTGCGATCATTGGTTCATCGACCTATTTGTTTCTTTCAGGGGCTTCGGTAGCCACTCAGCGGGCGTATATCATGGCGATGGTGGCCCTCATTGCGATCCTTATTGATCGTCCAGCATTCTCGATGAGGAGTTTGGCAGTGGCAATGGTGGTTGTGATATGCATTCAACCTGAAACCGTTGTTAGCCCCGGGTTTCAAATGTCATTTGCCGCAACAGCAGCGCTAATCGCATTGTATGAAAATTGGCCAATTCAAAAATCTAATAATTTAGTTGGACGGTTTTGGGGGTGGTTAATCGCCGTTTTTGGTACATCAGTCACCGCTTCCATCGCGACAGCTCCATTTGCTGCTTTTCATTTCGGGCGCATCGCATCGTTAAGTATATTATCGAACCTTGTCGTCATGCCCATCATCTCGCTTTGGGCAGCTCCATCAGCAGCGTTTGCGATGATTTTAACTCCATTTGGCTGGCAAGAGCCTATGCTTCACAGTTTTGGCGTGTCCCTAGAGATTGTTTTAAAGATATCACGCTTTTTTCAGGAGCATTCGCCAGATGGAAACCTAGCTTCATTTCAGGTTCCAACATTTATTCTGTTGATAGCAAGTGGATTGCTCATCATTCTTTTGAAAAAGTATTACAAAATTATTGGAGCATTTTGCCTCATATTAGCTCTCGCTTCTGTTTACTGGCAGAGACACCCCATAATTTATGTGGATAAAGACTTAATTATATATGCGAAAGAGGGCTCACATTGGATTAGAATACTGCCTGAAAACATGAAAAAATCAGGTTTAGTTCCGTTGAAACTCAAAGACGAAATGCTCGAAGAGCCAATATTTTTAAAAAATAATGAGCCAGTAAATGTTAGCAATGATGACTATCGTATCGAAGTGACCGAGCATAAGTGCGGCGTAGATCCAGAAGAGGAAGCACCGTTCTTTCTTCGGGTTCATGCAAGCAAAGAGGAAATATGCTTACCTATTTCTGCTTCATATATTCAAAAAGGGATAAGCGTGACCAAGAGTAGGGAAAATTTTTATATAAAATATTTCCCTAGTCAAAATCGCCCTTGGAACTAAAAGTTATTGCAGCAATGATCTTAATGGTACTGACGCACGAGTGCGACTAGCTTTCCTTGTACGCGAACTTTGTCCGGTCCGAAAATTCTTGTCTCGTATGCTGGATTAGCAGCTTCCAAGGCAATTGAGCCATTGCGTTTTCGAATTCTTTTTAAAGTCGCTTCTTCTTCGTTAACGAGAGCGACAACGATTTCTCCAGAAATAGCAGTGTCACCCTTTTTCAAAATGACGATGTCACCATCAAGAATACCTGCTTCGATCATGGAATCCCCTTGGACTTCCAACGCGAAATGCTGATCAGAATTCATCCCAAGAGTAGGTGCTGTAATTCTATCAGTTTCATTCTGAATCGCAGCGATCGGAACACCAGCAGCGATACGACCAAGAACTGGAATTGTGTCATTAGCTATGTTTTTAGACGATACACCATCTCTGCTGACGATAGCTGGTTTGAAACTGGAACGTCCCAGAGGGGGCGCGGAAGGTGTAGCACTTTCGGGAAGTTTTAAGACTTCTATTGCGCGTGCACGGTGGGGAAGACGTCTTAAAAAACCACGCTCTTCCAGAGCAGTAATTAGCCTATGAATGCCTGATTTGGAGGCAAGGTCCAACGCTGATTTCATTTCATCAAATGAGGGCGATACCCCCGTTTCTTTTATACGTTGATGAATGAACAAAAGAAGTTCGCGTTGTTTGTTCGTAAGCATGTGATACCACCGATCCAAATTTTCGAGTCACGATAAGTTCTACATGTGTTCTCTGTTTGGGTCAATGCTGGAACAAAACTCTTTACTTAATATCGCGAAGTTCTCGAACACTTTTAACTATGTCTTCTGATTTCATGAGACTTTCTCCGATCAAAAAACCACGTGCTCCTGTTTTACGGAGACGATGTATATCTTCCGTGGTTTTAATTCCACTTTCTGAAATCAGTAATTTGTCTGTTGGCACCATGGAAGATAAACGTTCCGTCGTCTCTAATTCAGTCACCATTCTCTTAAGGTCACGGTTATTGACCCCAATGAGTGGAGAGGGAAGTGACAGGGCTTGTTCTAATTCAGCCTCATTATGTGCCTCTAATAATATAGACATACCTAGGTCTTCAGCACATTGATGCAGACTCAAAGCGTGCTCTTTATCTAAAACAGACATGATCAGAAGTATAGCGTCTGCACCTGCTGCACGGGCTTCTAATATTTGAATTTCATCAATCATAAAATCTTTGCGAAGGACTGGGATTGATACAGCATTTCTAACAGCTATCATATCTTCGAGAGAACCGCCAAAACTTGGGCCATCCGTGAGTACGGAAATGCAAGCAGCACCGCCATCAACATATGATTGAGCCGCTAAAATTGGGTTTTTTAGCGTGTTTATATTGCCTGCAGATGGGCTCTTTCGCTTTATCTCGCATATCAGAGCATTTTCGTCAGTTTTGGCAATGGACAACATCTGTTGTGCAAAACCTCTAGGAGGCGTCCGTCGCAGGGCATCTGAGTGAAGAGTATTTGCTGATAGTTTGATCTTTAAAGATGCTACTTCTTCTCGTTTGTAGTCAATAATTTTATCGAGTGCGGTCTTCATCTAACTATCTTTATTCGAGTATTTAATAAGCGCATTTAGAGTGTCTAAAGCTCGACCTGAATCTATAGATTCCAGTGCCATTTCTACACCTTCTTTATGAGTTTTTGCTTTTTGAGAAACGTATAATGCAGCTCCCGCATTCATCGCGACGACATCTCTAAAAGCAAATTTTTCACCCTCTAATAGTCTTCTAATAGCATCAGCATTTTCTAGGCTATTACCGCCTTTTAATTCGTCAAATGATGAAGTTTTCAAACCAACATCATCTGGATGAATTGAAAAGGGTGTGATTGTTGTTGGGGTAATTTCGATAGCGTGGGTGGTTCCAGTTATAGAAATTTCGTCAAGTCCATCCTCACCATGTACAATCCATGCTTTCTTTGTGCCTAAGCGTTGTAGCACTTGGGCGAGGGGATTAAGCCACTCTTTGCTGAACACACCAAGCACTTGATATTTTGCATTTGCCGGATTTGTTAAGGGGCCCAAAACATTAAAAATAGTTCTGGTTGAAAGTGCTTGGCGAACAGGCGCGACATGACGCATGGCAGTATGATGTTGCCGCGCAAACATAAAACCAACACGCGCATGCTTTAAACATTCATCGAACTGCTCTGGGGAAATATCTAGACGTACGCCCAAGGTCTCTAAAACATCGGCAGAGCCTGTTTTGGGTGGTGTGGATCTATTACCATGTTTAGCAACACGGCCACCAGCGCCTGCAGTCACTATAGCTGAAGCAGTAGATGTATTTAGGGTTTTAAATGGTAGGCCGCCAGTTCCGCATGTATCAACAACATCATCTGGTGCGCGAACTTTTGTTGAATGTTCGCGCATAACTGATACTGCTGCATGAATGTCATCAACACTTTCACCTTTTATTCTAAGCCCAACAAGGAATGCTGAAATTAGAATTGGGTCGACATTACCGCTTAGGATTTCATCAAAGGACTGTTTTATCAAATCCTGTGATGGAGCCTGACGATCCACAAGTTGGGAGACAGTCAGTTTGACGACTTCGCTCATTTTGCTTCGTGCCTATCGCGTGAGATTTAAAAAATTACTCAAAAGAGTGTGGCCGTGTTCTGAGCCTATGGATTCAGGGTGGAATTGAACACCATATAAAGGACGTGTGGCATGGGAAAGTGCCATGATTTCTCCATCGTCCGTCTCTGCTTCGATTTTCAAAACATTTGGCAAGGCTTCACGTTTTACGGCGAGTGAGTGGTATCTAACGGCTCCAAACATCTTCGGGATGCCTTTAAACATACTACCACCAGCATGCGTTACCGCCGAAGTTTTACCGTGGAGAATAGTTTTAGCTGAAATAACTTTTCCGCCAAAAGCTTCACCAATTGCTTGATGTCCAAGGCAAACACCAAAAATCGGGAGATCGTCAGGAGCTGTTTGAAGGAGCTCTATACAAACACCAGCATCTTGAGGTGTTTTGGGGCCTGGAGACAGAATTACGCCATCTGGACGTTTGTCTAAAAGTTCTTGTACTGAAAATTTATCATTGCGGACGACGTCTGTCTTCCCACCTAATTCTTCAAGATAGTGCACCAGATTCCACGTAAAACTATCGTAATTATCTATCACTAAAATATTGGGTTTAGACCTTGAAAGAGAACCTCTGATCATTTGTTGCCTCCTTCATAACGGGCAGCATCTTCAGCAGCTCTAAAAAGTGCACTTGCCTTGTGAACTGTTTCTTGGAATTCTTTGTCTGGATCACTGTCGAGAACGACACCACCACCCGCTTGCACGTGTAGTTTTTTATCTTTGATGACTGCAGTTCTCAATGCTATACACATATCCATATTGCCATCAGACCCAAAATATCCAATACCGCCGCCATAAACGCCGCGTTTGTTGGACTCCAGCTCATTGATGATTTCCATAGCCCGTATTTTTGGGGCCCCAGATACGGTGCCAGCAGGAAATCCTGCCATTAAAGCAGACACTGCATCTTCGCTATCACGTAATTTACCTTCAACATTTGAAACAATGTGCATCACATGAGAATAACGTTCGATGATGAATTGTTCCGTTACCTCGACACTACCGTATTGAGCAACTCTGCCAACATCATTACGCCCAAGATCAAGAAGCATCAAATGCTCTGCAAGTTCTTTTGGGTCCGCGAGTAATGTCTTTTCGTTTGAAATGTCTTCTTCTGGCGTTTTCCCACGAGGAAGTGTGCCGGCAATCGGTCTTATCGAGACTGTATCATTGCGAAGTCTAACCAAAATTTCAGGGCTAGATCCAATGACTTGAAAATCGCCTAGATTGACGAAAAACAGGAAAGGGGAAGGGTTTAACCGTCTAAGAGCTCTATACAATGCAAAAGGTGAGACATCAAAATCGGTTGAGAAACGCTGACTTGGAACGACCTGGAAGATGTCTCCAGCTCGGATATAGTCTTGTGCCTTTTTAACAATTTCGGAATAACGAGATGGTGTTGTGTTTGAAGAGAACTCAATCGGTTCGATCTCACGATCTACCGGTCTGTGCACGCCCAATGGCGCATCTAGAAGTGTTTCTATCTCGTCCAATAAAGCGTCAGCAGTTTTCTCGTCCTCGGTAATTGGGGTCGCGAGAATAATTTCTTGTTTAACCGAATCAAAGATAAGGATGACAGCGGGGCGCATTAAGACTGCTTCAGGCACCTGTAAGGAATCTTCTGGAGCTGTTGGAAGAGTTTCGACATACCGGATCATATCATACCCCAAATAGCCAAAAGCACCGGCGATCATTGGTGGTAAATCTTCACTTTCATCAATATCGACTTCACATAAATTTATGAAGCGCCTCACATCCTGCATTGGGTCTGTTGATCTATGCAGGACATTCTCAAAAGTGTTAGTGTCTGATGTGAGAGCGACTCCGTCCTCAACTTTCCACCACAAATTTGGTCTCGTTCCGATAAAAGAATAGCGACCTCTTTGTTCACCGCCTAGAACTGATTCAAACAAAAATGTTCCGGCATTGGTTGGGTCCAGCTTAAGCATGGCAGATACTGGCGTTTCAATATCGTCCAAACGTCGACGAATTTTCAGCTTCACTAGTGAAGAAGGCTTATTGGCTGTTCGGGTCATTGGGGACTGGCCATGGATTGGATATATTCTGACACTGCATTATTATTAACTTCAATTTTGGCGTCTTCCATGACCGCTTCTACAAATGCTCTTTGAATGTCAGCTTCTAGGCTCTCTGACACAGCTCTTTTGCCTGAAGAAGCGAGCGTTTCCAACATTTCAGGCTCTAAATTAGAGATATTTTCAAGATGAAGGACTGTTTTTGAGCCATCCTGTTCTGACGCAACTACATAATCACCCGCTTTCGCTCCAAGCAGTTGATAGGCCATAGAGCGCGTGACGCCTTCTGGAGCTTCCCGACGATTGAGATTCTGTTCAGGCTTCACATAGTCTAGGCCTAATTCAGATGCTGCTTCTGAAAGATCATCAAGTGCTTTGGCACGATCTAGAAGGTCGTTTGCTAGTTTTTCAGAAGCTTGAGACGCTTGGTATATTTTATAGCTTTCTGTGGCCAATGATTTAACATCAGCAAGTTCAGGTATGAAACTTTCCTCAACAGTATCTAGGCGAATGACGTAAATGCCATTGTTTGCATCATCTAAGATTTCACTCATTTCGTCTTCAAAATCTAGGCTTTGTATAGTTTCCATAGCATCTGGACGAAACACAATACCGCCTAATAAATGACCCTCTTCTGTACGTCCTTGTGCATCAATGGCACTATATTTCATGAGAGGAACACCTAATGCGTCAGCTGCTTCTTCTAGGTTAAAACCTCCGCCGACGAAATCAAACATTTCTTCTTGTTTGCGTTCAAATATCTGCTCTGCTTCTACTGTAGCTAGCTCAGTAAAAATTTGGTCAGAAACTGTTTCGAATGGTTTAGGAGTCCCTGGATAGATGGTGTCGACATATGCTCCAGTCCAATTTCCTTCTCCAAGTTCGAATACGCCAAAATGTGTATCTTCTGGAACAATGAAGGCTGTTTTAGCATATTCTTCGTCGGAAATTTGATCTCTTGTTACAATTTTCGTCGTGACTACTAAATCTGGCAGGCTAGAAAGAACGGTTTCAACATCACCACCAGCACCTATTTCATCAACAGCTTGCTGAACGAGACGTCGGTCACTGGAACTAAATTCTTTTATCTCCCTAGATTCAGGTGACGAAAATTCTTTAATTCTCAGGTCGTATTCATCTTTTAATACTGTTTCCGGAATTTCTACGCTGCCTATAAAATCAATTGGCGAAATAGAAAGAATAGATAGTGCTTTTCGCCTTGGTTGAGTGAAAGCAGTTTTGTTTTCTTCATAAAATGCAGCGACTTCTTCATCAGTAGGAAGTATTCCTTCATCTGAAACGTCATTAGGAATTTTCACATAAGAAAATTCTCGTTGTTCAGATTGAGACGTTATCCATACCTTACCAAGAGCATCGGGTGTGTTTACACCAGTTGAAACTGCATCGGCAATATACTCTCTCGTGAAGCTTTCTTTTAAGTTTGTCTCCAAATGACGAACGCTTAACCCTTGCAATCTAGCGAAATCTTTAAATGAAGCGTCATCAAATTCACCGGTCACAGCATTTTTAAAACGAGGAGCATTCACAACCATGTCTGTTACAGCATACCGACTTGCAGATATTTTTTCTTTATCAGCGAAGGCCAATAAAGCTGTTTCACTAGCGACGGATTGAAGAATCTGCTGGATTACTCCAGCTTTGGCGGCTTCTTGACGAGAAATAGTTCGTCCTTCAGATTCTCTAACACTGCGCAGATAGGTATCAATACGATTGTCTATATCTCTTTTAACGATGAATCGATCACCTGCGCTGATCATTCCTCTAGGTTCAGAAGAGGAAAACATGTCGGGCAACCCCATTCCGGCTAGTCCAACGATAAGTAAACCGATCACGACCAACATTAGTTTTGACCGTACCATACGGCGGACGATAGACAGCATAAGGATGATCTCCCAAAATAGTGCGCACAAATAAATTCAATCGTGCATGAGTCTTGCAGCAGTTCAATCTGCTTGCTAGGCGAGCTATGCGTCTAACGCAAGATACGAAATGATAAAGCCACAAAAGTGGCGTTTGACTAAGTGCCAAAAAGAGCACTGTCATACAATGGGACAACTAGAATGAGCAATGCAAAACCCCTCTTTGTAGGGAATTGGAAAATGAACGGTTTTAGGGCGAACCTTACAGAAATTTTGAATGTAGAGGAAAGTATAGCAAAAACACCTTTTCATGGGGATGTGGTCATCTGTCCTCCCGCAACTCTAGCAGCGTTAGCGGTGGACGCTTTAAAGAAAAGTGTCATTCAAATCGGAGGTCAGGATTGCCACGCAGAAGAAGCGGGTGCCTTTACCGGTGATATTAGTGCAGAAAAATGGAAAGATCTGGGGGCTGGCTATGTTATCGTTGGTCACTCCGAAAGGCGCGCTTATTATCAGGAAGATAATAAAGCTGTAAAAGCTAAATCTAAAGCTGTTCTAAGAGCGGGGCTTGTTCCAATTATCTGCATTGGCGAAAGTCTGGAAGAACGAAAAGCGGGTAAAACGCTTGAGATTATTTCCGCCCAAATAGATGGTTGCATACCTGACGAAGCTCAAAGTGCTTCTATTGCTGTAGGATATGAACCAGTATGGGCGATTGGCAGTGGCCTAACACCTACACTTGAAGAAATTTCAGAAGCTCACAAAGTGATTCGCGAAGCATTACATAAGAAAATTGGTGATAAAGCAGACCTAACCCCTATCGTTTATGGGGGCTCATTAAAGCCTTCTAACGCTAAGGAAATACTGGCTATCCAAGGAGTAGACGGTGGTCTGGTAGGAGGCGCGAGTTTAAAAGCAGTAGATTTCCTTGAGATAATTCGAGCCTGCGACCAGTAAATTTGAGGTGAATTAGAGGTGTGCGGCTTGATTATTTCAACAATCGCACATCTTTTTTGTTAAATTCGACTTACTAGGGCTTGGCGTAGCGCTCTGAAAATGCTTTTCAGTGCGTTTGGATTCATAGATTAGGTTCTCCGACCATTATGGAAAATGCTTTACTCGCCCTCAGCTTGCTTTCTTGCATAGCTTTAATTGTAACTGTGTTGCTGCAGCGTTCTGAAGGTGGAGCGCTTGGTATGGGCGGCGGCGGAGGTGGCGGTCTAGTATCTGGGCGCGGAGCTGCTGATACGCTTGTTCGTGCGACCATGATACTAGCAGCTATATTTTTCATCACGAGTTTAGCACTCACCCGAATTAATTATGAGCACTCCAAAGATAATTCGGATGTTACACGTACTTTGGAAGAAACAGGTGGCTCTCTTCTTGATGATGTTCTTGGTGAAACATCTTCAACAGAAGGATCCACGACAAATCCAACCGATTTGATATCTGAAGCGCTTTCAGAAGAATCAGACACAATTCCTACAGAAAGCGAATTGTCTGATTCCTCGGAAGATGTATCAGATGGTACAGATAATACTGCAAACCCTTCGACCTCTTCTGAAAACCAATAGTCAAACCTTGACGCGCGCCGCGATTCGGCGCGTCTATAGTTTCCCGTCATGACAAGATATATTTTCATTACCGGCGGCGTTGTTTCTTCTCTAGGGAAAGGCATCGCTTCGGCCGCTTTAGGTGCGTTGCTGCAAGCGCGTGGCTATAAAGTTCGACTCCGTAAATTAGACCCTTATTTAAATGTCGACCCAGGTACGATGTCTCCCTATCAGCATGGAGAAGTGTTCGTCACTGACGATGGTGCTGAAACGGATCTTGACCTTGGTCATTATGAGCGTTTTACCGGTGTCTCAGCACGGCAAAGCGATAACATTACGACGGGAAGGATTTACCAGACAATTATCGACAAAGAACGTCGCGGTGATTATCTGGGTGCGACGGTCCAAGTTATTCCACATGTGACCAATGCAATTAAAGATTTTGTTCTTTCTGATGCTGGCGATGTCGATTTTGTTCTCTGTGAAATAGGTGGCACTGTAGGTGACATTGAGGGACTTCCATTCTTTGAAGCCATCCGCCAATTAAATCAAGAATTAGAGCCGCTCCAGGCTGTCTTTGTTCACCTAACATTGTTGCCTTATATCTCTACCGCCGGAGAGATGAAAACTAAACCGACGCAGCACTCTGTTAAAGAACTTCGATCCATAGGTATTCAACCTCATATCCTTTTGTGTCGCTCGGAGCGTGCGATTCCAGAAGGTGAGCGTCGCAAAATCGGCCTATTTTGTAATGTGAAACAAGATAGTGTTATCGAAGCTTTGGACTCTCAGCACATATATGAAGTTCCATTAGATTATCATCAACGTGGACTTGATAAAGAAGTCTTGCGTCATTTTGGAATTACCAATGCGCCAGATCCAGATTTGACGCGATGGAAAAATATATCTGCCGCACTTCGAGCGCCTGACGGCGGTGTTGAAGTTGCGGTTGTTGGAAAATATGTCTCTCTTCCAGACGCATATAAATCTCTTATCGAAGCTTTGCACCATGGTGGTCTAGCAAACCAAGTGCGCGTTAAGATCAAATGGGTATCATCTGAGCTGTTTGATAGTGAAGATTCAGATATCGAATCTGAGTTGGACGGTGCACACGCCATTATGTTGCCCGGTGGCTTTGGTGAACGCGGTGCTATGGGCAAGATGCGCGCGGCTAAATACGCACGAGAAAAACGGATTCCTTGTTTTGGTATTTGTTATGGAATGCAAATGGCAGTTGTGGAAGCGGCCAGAAATCTTGCGAATATCGAAGGGGCGGGGACTTCGGAATTTGGTGCGCCTTCTGAAAAAATCGTTGGTTTAATGGAAGAATGGACACGCGGAAACCAAAAAGAGACACGTACTGAGACTACAGACCTCGGTGGAACATTACGATTGGGTACATACCCAGCTGTTTTGAAAAAAGGTTCACGCGTTGCAGAAATTTATGGCTCTGAGCATATCGAAGAGCGCCATCGCCATCGTTATGAAGTTAACGTCAAATACAAAGAGAAACTTGAAGAATCGGGAATGTTGTTTTCAGGCATGTCGCCAGACGGAAAGCTTCCTGAAATAGTCGAGATACCGAACCACCCTTGGTATATTGGTGTTCAGTATCATCCTGAGCTAAAATCTCGACCTTTTGAGCCTCATCCACTGTTTTCTTCTTTCATTGGAGCGGCAAAAGTTCAAAGTCGACTTGTTTAACCCGTAACTAGGGCTTGCATTACGAAGTTTATCATCGTAATAAGCCCGCTGATTTGGGTAGCCTTGTGCTACCTTTTCCTATTTTTTGAGGCTAGAAATATGGCTGTTCCTAAGCGGAAAACCACGCCTTCTAAACGCGGTATGCGTCGTGCACACGACCGTTTAGATGGTGCAACTTACATTGAAGACAAAGATTCAGGTGAACTTCGTCGTCCACACCACATTGACCTTAAATCAGGCATGTATCGTGGTAAGCAGGTTCTGGAACCTAAAGAAGACTAATGCCGTTTTAGGGGTCGCTCTTTAGCGCTCCGGCAGCGCTAGTTCTTAGTCAGGCGGTCCCAAGCTTTTTCTCAAATGAGTCGAGGGGACTGCCATGACTGAAATCGTAGATATTTTTGCACGTGAAATTTTGGATAGCCGGGGAAATCCGACTATTGAAGT
>NZ_JBZXVU010000032.1:0-24476 GCF_058892565.1 Hirschia sp.
TGGCTGAAAAAGTTGTCGGTCAATATTTACCTTCCGAAATGGTTTCAAGTGTGCGAAGTGAATTGATAACCCATGCTGTTGATGGGGCGCTTGATGGATTATTTTATTATCTTGCTGAAGAAGAGCAGGCTATAAGGAATGATCCAGTTAAACAGACAACAAAGCTCTTAAAAAGAGTATTTGGAGGCTAGCTTCTCTTGCTACGCAGATTTCGAGTTGAATTAGATTCCGGTGAAGTGGCCGGTATTTCCTTTGGTGAACCGACGCAACCAACACAGGCGTTGTTTCTTCATGCGAATGGCTTTAATGCCATGACCTATCAATCTATTCTCCAGCCTTTGGGGAATATGTGGCATGTGTCCGCAATTGATTTGCGTGGGCATGGCCGTACGCGTCTGGAAACAGACCCTAAAAAACTGAAAAGTTGGAATGTATTTCGGGATGATGTCATTCAGGTCATTGAAAAAATAGCACCTGAAGGATTGGTTCTGGCTGGCCATTCCATGGGAGCAACGATAGCCATGTTGGTGGCTGGAAAACGCCCTGATCTTGTGAAGGGGATTGTGTTAGCAGATCCTGTTATTCTATCTCCACTAAGTTATATGGCTTTTCACATTCCTTTATTGTCTTCACTTATTGGCTCACAGATACCTCAGGCCAAAGGTAGTTTGAAGCGACGTGTTGATTTCTCAAGTTCAGATGAAGCTGAGAGCAATCTTGCTGGACGCGGTGCATTCAAAACGTGGCGTACACCATTCTTGATTGATTATTTAAGTGATGGCCTTGTGCCGACAGATGGCGTTGCGTGTCGGCTTGCGTGTGATCCGGCTTGGGAAGCGGCTTGCTTTAAGTCTCAGCGGAATCGTCCATGGTCAGCTTTGCATTCTATGAAAAAGCAGCGTTACCCTTTCATTCTGCTGCAAGCAGAGAAAAATTCGACCAGCATTTCTGATATTGATGAGCGCATTCATGCATTTCGTCCAGATGCAGCTGTGACACGTGTTCCCGGCACAACGCATTTCTTGCCTATGGAGCGTCCTTATGTGTTGCGCGATGCCATTAAGATATTGGTTGAAACGGCCGCTGGCCTCAATGATGGAACGGATTATCTCGGCGCAGTGAAGCGCACGATTAATGCATCTATTGGACAGATTTATTAGTCTAATATTTGAAAAAATTGAATTCAAAAGCTTTGCCCGCCTCAAAAATGAGGTGGGCTTTTTGCTTTAAAGCCACATGCCTTGGGGAATTGCTCTCTGCATAATCTCAAAAGCATCAGGTGGAGGCATAATTGATTTACGTGTATCCAAATCAAAACGGATTAGGGTGGCTTGCAATGTCGCGTATGCCATATGCGTCACTGGATCCATAAACCAATAGAAAGTTCCCCATGTTTTGCCGGTAACATGCGCGAGGCCTGCATAGATATTGTAGCAATCTCCAGACCTTGGTAGGTTTTGAAAAGCAAATCTGTATTCCAGCGCTGCTGTTCCTATGCGTTTACCGTCAGCTTCTCCAATTCTTGGGCTTCGTGTCATATCAACTTCGAGTGCATCTGCTAGATGAGGTGCAGAATCGGAGACTTTTCCAATGAAATATTCTGTTCTCATATTTCCAAAAACATCACATTGATCCGGCATGATCATGCCTGTTCCTATTTGGATGGAACCGATTCTTGTGACATCGTCCATTGTTGGTGGAGCTTTGGGAGGGACATCCATTGGAATGGAGCGAGGGGCCAGTATTTCTGGCATTACTGCTGGAATGGATTTGAATATTTCGGCTGTTTTAGGCGACCATAGAAAAGCTTGACCGGTATGAATGTCTACATGTTCCAGTTCAAATCTAAACACAGCGCAGGGTGAACCATCTAAATGGTTAAGCTGCATATAGATTTTAGCGGAGGAAACATGTGTTTCGATGACACCCGCCTGCATAAAAATAGGGACACCTGCATGCGCTTCTTTTACGAATCTGACGTGAAGCTCTTTGAGTTTTACCGTCGAAGGGGCGTTTGATTTGAATGCGTTGGGCATGCCCGTTTTGGAACAAAATACACCAATACCTTCCATAAGCTTGGCCAGATAGAAACGCACATTCATGTGCCCCATTTCATCTGTTTCCCATGCGTTCGGTGATCCGCGATAAACTTCAATCATGAGGATTTTTCCTGTCGGTGGGTATTTAGCTATAGGAGGTTAAACTGAAATCTGACATTTTTCGCAGATGCCACGTACTTCTATGACAGCATTTAAAAATTTAAACGACATGTCCTGCGTTTCTTGTTTTAGAGCAGAAAATGTAGATTCGGCATGCATTTCTTTTGCAGATTCACATCTTTCGCAAATGAGGAAAGCAGCAGCATGTCCATGTCCGCGATGCCCACATGCGACATAAGCATTTAGGCTTTCAATTTTATGCGCCAGACCTTGTTGGAGCAAAAAGTCTAAGGCTCGGTATATTGTTGGCGGTTTGGCTGGCGTGGTATCTTCTTTGCTCAATTGCTCCAGAAGGTCATATGCTTTGGCAGGAGATTTGGCTGCCAGCAATAATTCAAGCACACGCTTGCGAAGCGGTGTCAGTCTGACGCCGTTTTCTTCGCTGATGCGTGCTGCTTCCGCTAAAGCATCTTTGGGGTTGCCACTAGAGCAAGATAGGTGAGTCTCTGTCATCTATGCAGTTTCAGCTTTTCAACGCGGATCGACAAGCGGGATTTGTAAAAAAGGTTAAAAAAAAGCACCAACTCCGTTTAATAAAGGAGGATTGGTGCTTTGAGTTTAGGTCCTTCATACGAGGGCGCATGAATTTGGTGTAGTGATGGTCGAACTTGCTACCTTTAAGGCAGGTGTTTCCGTCACTTTTAATTTAAGGTGTTCAGATTTCGCGGTGGGCTAAATATCTAAAATTTATACCCCATACCAATTCCGACGATTAGTGGGTTTATATCAACATCGGCATCAACGATGACTGAATCTGCACTTAGGGCTGCGCCGAGGGCAGTTGTTAGATCAACAGTAACATCAGTGTTAATCCAGATTTTTTTGACATCCACATTGAGTGCCCAGCCGCCTTTTTCTCCATCAAGATCGTAGTCAAAACCAGCTTGCAGGGCGGGGCCAAAGCTTGGGTCATAATCAATTGAGTCTGCGACATCGCCTTCATCTTCATTGAAGAATAATGTGTAATTGATGCCGGCGCCGACATATGGCTTGAAAGCCCCCATTTGAGTGAAGTGATATTGCGCTGTTAGAGTTGGAGGGAGTAACCAAACATCACCCAGACCTACAGTGCCAAGTTCTCCGACAACAGGAACAACCAGCCCTTGTGTGTTTACGTCATGCGGTGTGACACCCAGAATAAGCTCAAATGCGATGTTATCGTTGAGGAAATAGGATATATCCAATTCAGGCACATAACTTTGATCAATGTCGACATCGCCGACAAGATCTGCGCCGCCAACTGAGATATTGGCCGATTCATCAGGAATGACATTTAGCGCACGCACACGAACCATCCATGGGTTATCAGCTTCTGCCATCGCTGCGCCTGTCCCGAAGCACACAATTGCGGCGGCTGCGAGAGATTTCAATATATGGCTCATGGTTTTCCCCTTTTTCAAATCTGGGATGTTTGAACAATGAGCGACTATCCCTCGCTCAATGTCCTTATTTAATCTATGGATATATAACCATTTAAAAAATATGGAATAGATGGCAGGTTGCCGCACGGCAGGTTGACGCAGATCAGACGTTTAAAATGAGGGTGAGCGAAAAGGGACACCTAATTTTGCTCAGATACTTTGTTCCAAAACCTGAGAAATTGAGTTCAAAGAGAATCGATTCAGGAACAAATTGGATCAATTCATGTGAATCCAATCGAGAATTCTCGTGATATTTGTTCTGCTACAAATTTTTTTTGAGAACATTTTTTTATTTTGGAACAAAACTAGATTCTAGGCGTTTCTTCCGTGGGTGTTGAATCTGTTGAATTATTCTAAATTTGTCAGTTGGTAGCGCACTTTTGAGTCCTTAAACGGTAAATTTACTGTTAATGGCATGAGAACAAAAAGTGCTTGAATGAGAACAAAAACGGAATATAAAGGATAAATCAGAACGGAGAGAGAACATGTTTCAATCAATCAATTTTTGCGGTTTCAGCGGTCAATCATATAAATTTGAAGCTATTAAGCTTCGTGACGAGTCTTGGACCAGCCAAGCAGGCATCGTGCTTTTTACTGCGGCAGATGGCCGTGTGATCAAGCTGGCTGAGCAATTTGGTAAAGTAGAAGATATTACAGCGATCTGGCGCTGGCGCGAAGCGCAACGTTTTGGTGCAACACACATGTATATCCGCCGTCAGAAAGACAGAAACGTGCGCATGGCTGAGATTGATGACCTTCGTACAGGTCTAAATCCAGTCTGTGATACGCAAGATTCAGCTTTCGAGGCTGGCTCTGAAAGCGCGCGTATCATCATGCCGTTGGCTGCATAATCGGGTTTGGGAATAAGAAAAGCGCCCCAGAATAGGGTGCTTTATGATCTCTGTTTCGTTTGATTGAGCTCATTATGCAGTTGGCAAATCACAAGAGACTCCCGTTTCGGTCTTTTTTGATGCCAAGTATTTCTTTCGCCCCATCGCCCGAGAAATTATTTCCGGCACCCACCGGAACTGCATATTGATAACACCCGTAGCGTCTCGCCCACGCTGCGGGTGTTTTTTGTCATATAGATTTATTCGCCATTGTTTCCATTTTGACGAAGCGTTTCCTGAGCAGCTGCCGTCTTGGCGGCGCGGGCTAATTGCACAAATTCAGCACGATAGCCAAATTCATCTTTGCCTTTGGATTTGTTCGCGAGTTTGATAACTGCATCATATCCAAAACTATCTGCTAGATATGGATCTTGTTTTAGCAATTGTCCGTATCCAGCAACTGCCGTTGCAAATTGAACATAGGTTGGTGCTTGATCCATGGATGAAGAGTTATTGTCCTGCGTCACAGGAAATTGGATCAGATTTGATGTATCTTCCCCTGGCTTTTTATAACGCAATTTCAAATAGGCGAGTTCTGAAGAATTGGCCGTAAATTCTGTCTTTTCTCCATAGCGAGTTTCATCAATCAGCGCTGCATCTGAGCCAACAGGTGTGATTTCATAAATTGCTGTAACTGTGTGGCCGGCACCAATATCGCCCGCATCAACTTTATCATTGTTGAAATCTTCACGGTTCAACATCCGTGTTTCATAGCCGATGAGGCGGTATTCTTGAATGTGAGCGGGGTTAAACTCCATCTGGATTTTAACATCGTTTGCAATGGTGAACATGGAGCCAGATAGGTCATCATTAAGCACTTTGCGCGCTTCATTCAGCGTGTCGATATAGGATGCCATACCGTTTCCGGCTTGTGCGATTTTTTGCATCATCGCATCATTATAATTACCGCGCCCAAAACCCAGCACCGATAAATACACGCCAGATTCGCGTTTGCGGGCGACAAAGTCTTCTAAGCGCTCATCGGACGTCACGCCGACATTGAAATCACCATCGGTGAGCAGCATGACGCGGTTGACGCTGGCGGCATCATAATTTTGTTCAGCCAATGAATAGGCGAGACGAAGCCCTTCACCGCCAGCTGTTGATCCACCGGCAGAAAGATTATCAAGAGCTGCAAAAATCTTTGATTTTTCAGATCCTTTGGTTGGTTCTAATACCGTGCCCGCAGCGCCGGCATAGACGACGACCGAAATGTGGTCGTCTTCATCCATCTTGTCGATCAGAAGTTTGAGCGCTTTCTTCGCGAGCGGAAGTTTGTCCTCATGATTCATTGAACCAGAGACGTCGACAAGGAGTGTCAGATTGAGAGGAGGTTGCTCGGTTCGATCTAGATCATATCCTTTGATACCAACATGCATAAGCTGTTTACCTTCAGCCCATGGCGCTGGCACGACATTCACATGCGTTGCGAAAGGTACGTCTTTAGACGCTGGTATTGGGTAATCATAATCAAAATAATTGATCAATTCTTCAATGCGCACCGCATCTTTGGGAGGTAAATTTCCATCATTCAAGAAGGAGCGGACATTGGAATAAGAGGCTGTATCGACATCTATGGAGAAGGTGGAAACAGGATCTTCGGATACGAGCTTGACTGGGTTTGTGTCTACGTCTTCATATTTATCGCGATCAAGTTGTGATGGTAGGCTTGTTGGCATTGGCGCAGGCGCTGACATCGTCATCATACCAAGAGAGTGTTTACTAAGCATGCTAGGCGAAGGCGGCGGTGGTGGAGGCGGTGCTTCCGCATAAGCTTCATCGGCAGTGACTGCGACTTCTTCCTGTGCTTGTTCGGTTTTTTGTGAGCTGGAACAGGCCACTAGAATGAGAATCGAAGCTGACCCCAATAAAGCAATATATTTGTGTTTCATGTCGCGTCCCCTTACGTGCCGTTTGTCATAGCAGATAGCATTTAAAACTGTTGTGCACCTGCTGCGTGTGAGTTTGCTGCAGGTTACTGATATGTCATCTCACGCTGTGAATAAGGCGGTTTGTGGGCCGTGTGATGCCGACATCAAGAATTTACTCTTGTATAATTTGCGACTGCTCGCTGATCCAATCTGTGATGTCTGTCTCAACAACCGATAAGGGGCGAGCGCCATTGGTCAGCAAAACATCATGAAATGCTTTGAGGTTGAATTTGTTGCCAAGTGCTTGATCTGCTTGCTTGCGAAGGCGACGAATTTCATTGCGTCCCAAGATAGCGGCGCATGCCAATGTGGGGTGTACAATGTATTGGTCGACCTCTGTTTGCATCAAAGCGTATGAATATCCAGTTGTATCGACAAGGTATTGTGTGGCTTGTTCACGCGACCAATTTTGGTCATGAATGCCGGTATCGACGACAAGGCGAGCAGCTTGAAATAGGAGAGATTGTAAATAGCCAATACGATCTAAAGGAGCGTCAGCGTATATGCCCATTTCATCTGCCAGATCTTCGGCATATAAATCCCATCCCTCTACATATGTGGGAAAGTTTGCGAGTTGAAGTAGAGGCGGTGTTTCAATTGTCTGGCGAATGGCGTTTTGAAGCAATCGTCCCGGAATAGTTTCATGATAGCTAAATGTTGCAAGCGACCAAATTGGTCCTGAGAACACATATTGCGGTGCGGTACTGGCTGTTGGGAGCTCATCTGAAGACGTTGTGGTTTCTTCCAATTGGGTGGGAGGAGATTGATAAAAATTTTCAGGGGTGGAATGCATTAACTGAGCTGTAAGAGCTTCAATATCGTTGGATGCAGAAGGGTATGTTGAAAATGCCTGCGATAGTTTCTCTTCCATGCTTGATATGTGCATATCGAGCATCTGTAAAAATTGCTGATGGCCTTCTTGTGTGTTTTCAAAAAGATATTCGGGAGAAGTGCTCAATTGAATGAGACGTTCAGCGACGGCACCATCTGACAATTCTTGATTGATCAGCATGAGATCAAGTTCAGAAGAAATTTCAGCTACAAGATTGAGGCCGATGTCGTGAATTTCTTGAGGCGTTTTTGTTTGAGATGGGTATGTGTTTAATAGCGCTTGGTAGTAATTTTTGCCGTCTTTTATGGCTGAAAGTCCGATAGGGCCAGACATTCCAGATTTGGCTTGCGTGACCGTATCAATTAAACGCTGATAGGTGGGGCGTATCTGGTCTTCTAACGCCAATTTAGCTTGGTTGAGCAATGACTGACCAGCTTTGACGTCGAGGTCTTCTAAATATTCTAGCCCATATTGAAGCGTGGTCACAAAGCTGCTGTTTTCAGTTGGTGCATTATAAATCAACTGCGCATTTGTGATGATCTGATCTAGGATAAAATCAGGGGGCGTGATCCCTTTTTTTACGTCGAGGGAAAAGCGGTCAATCTCGTCATCTATTGCGTTGGCGACACTGCTTAGGCGCTCTACATATTCCTGTGCATCTCGCAAGCTATTGATGGGATGAGAATGCGTTAGAAAATTAGGTAGCTCAAGATAGGCCCCGTCCAGATGTGTTATGACATAAGGTCTAGTGGAGAAAAGGTCGGTTTCACCAAAGACAAAAGTGCTGAAACGTGCAGAATTTGTGAGAAGTATTTCCAGCGTGTCATATGTGTTTTTTTGTGTTGGAGACAAAAGATCTTTGTTTATTGCCGATAATGATTGGAGTTCTTCGAGCCGCGTAACTTGAATTTCACTCGCTGAGGCCGTTGAGCGATCATCTAAAGAGTGACTTTGAGCATCTGAAAAAGATTTTATTTTGTCTTCAAACTTAGCACCCAGCTCGGGTGAGTGTTTAATCTCTTCTCTAGTAATCGTATAAACCAGATTTTCAAATACTTGATCAGCTGCTTTGTGTTTTGGTTGACAACCAGAAAGAGTTGCAATTCCAAGTAAACAAGAAAATGCCATAAAATATTGGAGTCTATTCATTTCTATCGAATTCCTGCAATTGGACGATCAAAGTTTGGTTGTGAACAAATCACTTTTCCGTTAATAGCATCTAATCATCAAGGCAGGAGCTACAATTATGGACAGCAACACAGGTGGCGCTCAGCCCCAACAACCTGAACTTTCAGGCAATGTATTATTTTATAATAACCCAGTCCCTTTAACACTAGAAGCGCACAAAAATCTCGGTGTTAAGCAGGTAACCAACCCGTTTACATTTTTGCGTTCTGCGCACGCTATTCCGGTGACCGTAAGTGAATTTGGTATTGCATCAGCTTCATATCCTATCATTTTTGTTGGTGAAGAAAAAACACCCGTCGCTGTCACAGGTGTTCGTCAAGGTGAAAATGAATTCGTGAGTGATGCAGGTATTCCTGATCCTGATCACTATGTACCAGCTTTTGCGCGCCGTTACCCGTTTGTGTTTGCAGCGGACCAGTCAGCAGACCGTTTGTTGCTTTGTGTTGATACAACAGCACCTATGGTTTCAGAAACACCAGATGTACCTTTCTTTGAAGGTGACCAACCATCTAAGTTCACGCAAGATGCTATGGAATTCTGTAAAGAATTTGAGCGTCAGCGCCGTGCAACAGCTGAATTTGTGAAAATGATAGAAGATGCAGGATTGCTTGAACAGAAATCTGTGTCATTCACACCGCGTGATGCAAATGGACAAGAAGGTCAGCCTCAGAAAATTGCTGATTATTACGCTGTGTCAGAAGAGAAATTGAATGCTCTGGACAATGCAAAATTCATGGAGCTTAAAGAGGCGGGTGCGTTGCCTGCGATTTATGCTCACATGGTATCTTTGCTAAATTGGCCGCGTGTTATTCAGCGCGCTATGCGCCGTCTACAAACAGCTCAGACTGCTGCGGCTCAAGGTCCTGTGTCTTAAGTTAGAAGAATATATATTTTTCAAAAGGCCGGATGCTTAGTGTGTCCGGCCTTTTTTGTACGATATCACGGTCGCCCTATAATTAATCACGTCTTTGTTAGGTGACTAGTCGATAGTGTTTCTTTCGCATATTCAGCCTTAGAATTATAAAAGAGCTATGTCTTAGTTCTGCAATTATGGAATTTATTTATGCGTGCATTTGTCTTTGTCTTTGCGTTTCTGCTAAGTCTGTTTTCTCAAAATGCAGCTTTTTCCGCTCCCGTTGATGCAGGTAATGCGACAGTAGAAGTTATTGCTGAGAGATCTGCTATCGCGCAAGGAGACCGTTTCCTTGGTGCGCTAAAGCTTGATATTGATGAAGGCTGGCATGTCTATTGGCGCAATGCGGGAGATGCAGGTATCGCCCCAAGCATTGCATGGGAGATCACAAGCGGTGCTCAAATCGGTGAATTTTACTGGCCTGCACCTCACACTATCCCATTAGAAACATTGATGAATTATGGGTATGAAGACCAATTAGTGCTGCCGTTCGAAATTATCGTCCCGTCTGATTTGAATGTGGGGGACAATCTGATCATGACGGGGAAAGCCGAATATCAGATCTGTTTGGATATCTGTATTTGGGAAGATGCTGATATAGATTTGGTGCTTCCTATTGCTGACATGCCTGAAGCCAATTCAGAAAATAGCCAGTTAATCGCATCTGCTTTAGAAGCAAGTCCAATTGATATGACAGGTAGAGCGACAACCACGCTTGAAGGTGAAGATACGCTACGTTTGTCCATAGCTGATGAGGCATTTGCGGCGAGTTTGGCAGATGCTGATCATGTGCGTTTTTATCCGTATGAGCATGAAATTGAGCATTTTCCTGAGCAAAGTCTTCGTGCTGGGGAGCAGGGTGGAACCTTAAATCTACAGCTTTCGTCTTTAAGTAAAATTGAGCCAACACCGATAGAAGGTATTGTTGTTGTTGATAAAAATGACAAAACGCGTTTTGCTATGAAAGTGCAGGCGCAGATTGGTGATGTGCTCGCTGGTACGGATGATGTTGCCGCAAGTAATAGCCATGCAAAACAAGCTGTTGAGATTGCGGCGACAGCTAGCTTTTCTCAAATTCTTGTCTGGCTTGGATTTGCGTTTGTGGGTGGTTTGATTTTGAATCTGATGCCGTGTGTTCTGCCTGTTTTGACAATTAAGGCAAACGGTTTGGCCCATGCTGCACAACAAGGACAAAGCCAATTAAAGTCACATGGTATTGCGTATCTTGCTGGTGTGCTGACATGTTTTGTCGCGATTGGAATTGTGCTCTTAATGCTGCGCGCAGCAGGGGAACAAGCAGGGCTGGGTTTCCAACTGCAATACCCGCCAATGGTGTTAGGCCTTGCTTTACTTATGTTTATTGTCGGTTTGAACCTGCTTGGCGTGTTTGAAATTGGTTCGTCAGTGATGGGCGTTGGATCCGACCTTGCGAATAAATCTGGTGTAGCGGGTGCATTCTTTACGGGTCTGCTAGCGGCTGTTGTCGGGGCACCTTGTGTGGGGCCATTGCTGGCGGCATCTTTGGGCGCTGTCGTAAGCCAGCCTGCATGGGTGGTGATCTTATTTCTTATCGTTATGGGGAGCGGTTTGGCTGCGCCATTTGTGCTGCTTTCATTCGTGCCGGGGCTTGCCAAAGCCATGCCCAAACCGGGCGGTTGGATGGACATTGTCAAACAGGTTTTGGCTTTCCCGATGTTTTTGACATCCATCTGGTTGTTGTGGGTTTTTGCCGGTCAAAAAGGTGTTGATGCTGCAATTATGGTGCTGACAGCTGCTGTGGTTATTGCGTTTGCTTTGTGGATGTTTGCGCGTCCGAACGCGAATGGCTTAGCAAAATCTGTTGCTGGCGTGTTGATGTTGTGTGCTGTGATTGTGCCTTTTGTGCTGACTGGCGGTGCATCTCATGTGAATGAAGTTGCGAGCAGCGATATTACGACAAAATCTGGCGTCGAAGTGAAGACAGGTGACTGGTCTCCAGAATATGTTGAGGAGCTTCGCGCTGCAGGCACACCGATTTTTGTGGATTTCACAGCACGCTGGTGTGTGACCTGTCAGATGAATAAGCGCATCGCTTTGCATACTGATAAAGTGAAAAATGCATTTGCTGAGCAGGGCGTGGTTTTTTTGACGGCAGATTGGACAAATCGCAATAAATTAATCGCAGATGAGCTGGCTCGCCATAAACGTGCCGGAGTTCCGTTGTATCTTTATTATCCGCCGCAGGGTGATGTTCAGATTTTGCCGCAAATCCTCACAGCAGGATTGGTTGCAAAAACGGTCACCCCGTAAATTAGATATAAGTTTCCTTTGGAAGCTCAAGCTATTTTCATTTCTCTGAATTAGTGTATGAGCTTCGTTCGGATTTTGAAGAACTCAGTAGAGTGATAAAATGAATATACGTTTGATGGATTTATTGACAGTCGGACTAAGTCACTGGAGTGGCGTTTTTGTTGCGTCTTCACTAACCGTTGGTGCCATTTTTGCCGGTTTAGGTGTGGCGTAGTTTAAGCGCTTGCCTATTCAATTGAGCAAGAGCCGATAATTGTGCTGCTATCAATGGCTGGTGCCTTGCCTTCAAAGGTACGAGCAGTCGCTTCAGAAACCATAACCGCATCATCTAGCATTGTGACCAAGCGTTTGAGCGCATCTGCTTGGTCTGCTCCAGTTTGCGCTGTTGAAATTGCATTTAACTGATCGCCAGTTTCTTTGGCCATGCCTCTAAAAATACATTGAAAGTCTTCTGGCCCATCAATCTCTTTGATTTCCCGTGATAGTCTGGCTGCGCTAATGCCAAAGCGCTGTAAATCACTGATAAAACCTTGTGACATTTCTGGCGCATTTAGCGATGGGTAGGCGAGCGCATCGCCTTCAGCCATTTTTGCGGTTTCCAGCAATTGTGCTGCTGTGACACCAAATACGCGCGCATCTTGAGCATCACCTAGAGCCAACGGCGTGGATACACCAAAAGCCAGTGTGAGTATGATCGCTTTTAGCGCATGAGAGCGTGTGTTTTTGTGTTTCATATCTATTATCTTGAAGATGATTGATTAATAGGGCGCAAATATCTTGCCAGACTTGATATGAATATAAGGCAAATAGGCAGGATTCATGCCCATTGAGTTGCTCTCTAGCACTCATTAGGATAGGCCAACCACGTGGTTTTCATGATGAAAATCGCGTTCAACTAATATGGCTTTAAAAAACCTATGTCCACAAACGAAAATACACCAGAAAACGCCGCCAATATGTCAACTGAAACACCTCGTCCTGAAGCACGCAAACCGCGTGGTTTTCAAGACAAACGTGCCCATTTGATTGCAGCTGAGCGCCATCTTGTGGACAAGGTCACGCAGGTTTATGCGCAATGGGGCTTTGAGGGCCTTGATACTGGGCCATTTGAATATGTCGATGCGCTTGGGAAATTCCTGCCAGATACAGACCGTCCAAATGAAGGTGTGTTTGCGCTAGAAGATGATGATGATCAGTGGATGGCGCTGCGCTATGATCACACGGCTCCGCTTGCGCGCTTTGTTGCTGAAAATTGGAATAATATCCCAAAGCCTTTCCGGCGCTATTCTGCTGGTCCGGTTTATCGCAATGAAAAACCAGGTCCGTTTCGTTTCCGTGAGTTTATCCAATGTGATGCAGATGCTGTTGGAGCCGCTGGTCCGGCGGCAGATGCTGAGATGATTGCGATTGCGTCTGAAGCGATGCAGGCATGTGGGGCGCAAGTGGGTGATTACGCGATCCGCGTCAACACACGCCAATTGCTGGATGGTGTGATGCAGGCCGCCGATGTAAAGGACCCTAATAAACGTCTAATCGTTTTGCGTGCACTGGATAAAATGGATCGTCTTGGCGCTGAGGGCGTGAGCGAATTATTGGGCGGCGGACGTAAAGATGAAAGTGGTGATTTCACCGAAGGTGCTGGATTAAATTCTGCTTCTATCGAAACACTGCTCCAGTTTGCTCAAGCTGGTCGCGATACGCGGTCTGAAACGCTGAATGCGCTGGCTGCTATTGCAAATCAAAATGCTGTTGGAACACAAGGTTTGGAAGATTTAAGCGCGATCCATGACATTCTAAACGGTCTTGGCGTGACGGATCAGATGGCGACATTTGATCCGGCAATTGTACGCGGCCTTGAATATTATACGGGTCCAGTTTTTGAAGCAGAATTGCTCAAAGAATTTAAAGACGAGAAGGGCCGTTTAATGCGCTTTGGATCTGTTGGCGGCGGTGGCCGTTATGATGATCTGATTGCGCGTTTCACTGGCGAGCTTGTGCCTGCTACTGGTTTTTCTGTGGGTATTTCGCGTCTTGCTGCTGTGCTTGCAGCTGAAGATGAGGGCGAGCAAAAAGCGGATGGGCCGGTTGTTGTGCTGGCGCTTCAACGTGAGCACATGGCTGATTATTGCTCCATCGCTGCGCAATTGCGGGCGATAGGCGTGAAGGCTGAAGTCTATCTTGGAACATCTGGCATGAAAGCGCAGATGAAATATGCCAATCGCCGCAACGCACCTGCTGTTGTGATTGTGGGTAATCAAGAACGCGAGAGCGGCAAGGTGACGGTCAAAGATCTCGTTGCGGGCGCAAAAGCTGCGGCTGATATCACGGACAATGCTGAATGGCGCGAAGCACGTCCGGGTCAATTTGAGGCGACCCGCGAAGACTTTGCTGCAAAAATCAAGGCCGTTGTGGAGGCCAATAACGCATGAAAACCAAACAATTGATTGAGATGGCCAGCAAGCTAGAAACTGATCTGGCGAATGCCGTTTCCAATAAAAATGCAATATCCATTCAGCCGGCGAATGTATTGCCTGCGTCTATTCTGCTTGAGCTGACAGGTGAGAGTGTAAGAGGGCGATTGTGTAGCTTTACTGCACCTGATGGCGAAGAATTTTGTATGCGGCCTGATATGACAGCGCCTATCGCGCTGGAGATTGCACGCGGTAATCTAAAGGCGAAACGCTATTTGTATTCTGGGTCTGTCTATCGCTTCCCGCAAGCTGGATCTGGGGATGATATTGAATTTGATCAGACCGGATTTGAATGGTTTGGCGAAAAGGGCGGTCCCAAAGAAGATGCCGAAGCATTGGCACTGACACTGGAAACGCTTGCATCGGCAGGCGTGGCAGATGGGGCATTGCGATTTGGTGATAGCGCGCTGTTTTATGCATTGATAGATGCTCTTAAATTAGATGCGCCATGGCCGCAGCGTTTGCGCAAAGCGTTTAATCGCAAGCGTGGGCCGCGCGAATTAATGCAGGCGGCAGGCGAAAGGGCGCAGCGTTCACCTTTGGCATCGGCATTGTCGGCGCTTGATGAAGATGAAGCACGCGCGGCTGTTGAAGAAATGTTTGCAGTTTCAGGTATTTCTGCTGTGGGCGGACGTGATGCGGGCGATATTGCGCAGCGTTTGCGCTCTCTTTCTCAAAGCAATGGAGAAGGGCCGTCTGAAAAAGCGCAAACCGCCATAGAGGCTTTGCTGGACATTAATGCGCCTGCACGCAAAGCCGTAGATGAGATAGCGAAAATTGCCAAAACAGCGGGTGTGAAGTTGGATAAAGCATTGAATGCTTATGTTGAACGGTTGGATGCGCTGGAAGGACTTGGCGCGCCTATGGTGAGCGATGCTGTGTTTGATACAGAATTTGGGCGCCGGTTTGATTATTATGATGGCCTCGTCTTTAAGGTGACCCATTCTGAGCTTGGCGGTTCTTTGCCACTGGCAACAGGTGGGCGCTATGATGGGCTGGTGTCAGGATTATCGGGCGGTAAGATATCCACCAATGCCATTGGTGTGGCTTTGAGGGCGGATCGTATTTGCAGTGTTCTAAATAAGGAGGGCTGCAAATGAGCAAGCTAATCCTGGCAATTCCGTCCAAAGGGCGCTTAAAAGATCAAACTGATAAATACCTAGCCGAGGCGGGCTTTAAGCTAAAGCAAATTGGCGGTGACCGGGCATACTCAGCTGAGTTAAAAGGGGTTGAGGGCGTAGAGATGCGCTTGATGTCTGCGAGTGAAATTGCGCGTGGTGTTCTCAACGGTGAAATACACTTGGGCGTGACTGGTGAAGATCTGCTGCGCGAAAAAGCACCGACAAAATTAGAAAATGATGTGCACCTTCTAAAAGCGCTTGGTTTTGGTCATGCAAATCTGATTGTGGCAGCACCGCAAAGCTGGATTGATGTGGAGAGCATGGCTGATCTTGATGAGGTAGGAGCTGCCTATCAGGAAAAGACCGGACACCGCATGCGTGTGGCGACCAAATATCTACGCTTGGCGCGGGAGTTTTTCGCGCAAAAGGGAGTTGGACACTATCGTATTGTCGAGAGTGCAGGAGCGACAGAGGGCGCGCCGGCATCAGGTACAGCTGAATTGATCGTGGATATCACATCAACAGGCTCTACGCTTGTGGCAAATGGTTTGAAGATTATCGCCGATGGACAGATTTTGGCGTCTGAAGCGCAGCTTGCGGCGAGCAAGAAGGCGGACTGGAATTCGCAGACATTGGAAACACTACGCGCATTGCTAGATAATATCGAAGCAAGGCAGCGAGCTAAGCAATTATGCCAAATTAAATTCCAAAGCGGTATGAGTGAGTCTGTTTTACAGGATATCTTCGATATGCCGCAATCGCGCCTATTCCCCAATGGGGAGGCATTTTGTCCGAGTAATGATGTTCAATTGGTGTGTCGCAAATTGGCAGCGGCAGGTGGTGCCCCTGTGAGCGTACAAAATCTGGAATATATATTCGAAGCAGATAACCCTGTATTTAAAAGATTTTTAGATGACTTACCGCAAGGGTAAGCCATTGTGTGAAATTTTTTTTAAAAAAGAGGCGAGAATGTGTTGACGGTCATGCAATTCTGGACAATAAAGTATGCATAACCGCATCGCGGTTGCGTTTCGGGGAGGAAACGCTCTTAGAAGACCCTGACAAAGGCGGTGAGCAAAGCACTCACCGCCCTTTTTTTGTCTTGAATTCAGATATTTAAATGATAACGGTATCATTTTAACGATATTTCGTAAGTTCAATAATTGAACTTACTGTTGCGCTTGAGTTTACACCTGAAGGTGATTTGTTCAAAAAAACTACACAAAGTAGTATTGATCGCAATGCCTGATTTTATCTGTCGAAATATCCAAATCTTGTGAAAGTCGTTTGATGAGGGGCGCGTATTGTCGATCCGTCTAAAGCTGTTTCTGTGTCATAAAACTATAGCTCAACAGCGTTTAAATAGAGGGTGTGAAAAATGTCATTCGCTAGCCCAAGCTTTCGAAGACATACAGAAAAAAACAAAGGACATAATTGTGAAAATTCACTTCGGGTTAGCGCTCGCTATTGTCGCTCTGGCTGCATGTC
Source organism: Hirschia sp. (assembly GCF_058892565.1). NCBI lineage: Bacteria > Pseudomonadati > Pseudomonadota > Alphaproteobacteria > Hyphomonadales > Hyphomonadaceae > Hirschia > Hirschia sp. Next base: position 16,764 of record NZ_JBZXVU010000032.1, read on the forward strand.
AGCCCAAAGCACCGCCTGCATCATCTGATACTGTCGCAGGCTCTCAAATTGTAACTGAAACAGCGATACAAGAACCAATTGTTATCGCGCATCGCGGAGCAAGCGGATATCGCCCTGAGCACACGCTTGAAGCATATAAGCTGGCTATTGAGCAGGGGGCTGATTTTATCGAGCCTGATCTTGTCTTGACCAAGGATGGTGTATTCATCGCACGTCATGAAAATGAAATTGGCTCAACCACCAATGTTGCAGATCACCCTGAATTTGCTGATCGTAAAACCACAAAATCTGTAGAAGCGCCGCCGCATGAAGGTTGGTATAGCGAAGATTTTACATTGGCTGAATTGAAGACATTGCGTTCAAAGGAACGTTTGCCGCAATTTCGTCCGCAAAACACTGAATATGACAATCAATTTGACGTGCCAACGCTGGAAGAAATAATCGACTTTACGCGTGAGCAGAGCAAAATACACAACAGACCTATCGGCCTATATATTGAGCTAAAACACCCAGCTTATTTTTCTGGTATTGATCTGCCAATGGAAGAGGCCTTCTTGAAGGTGCTGGAAGACAAACAATTGAATGCGTTGGAAAGCGATATTCCAATCTATATTCAATGTTTCTGGCCACAAAGCCTTATGCAGATGCGTGATAAGACCGAGCTTCCGCTTGTGTACTTGTTCTCGTCTCAATCTCCGCCAGAAGAGATACTCAAAGCCAATGGTCTTTCTGACTGGAGCCAAATGTACAGCGCTGAAGGTTTAAAGCGGATATCAAGCTTTGCCGATGGCGTAGGGCCAAGTCTTGATCTTGTTCTTCCGAGCATTGTTGAGGGTGAGCGGGTTGAATCAACTCTGATTGCTGATGCACACGAAGCTGGTTTGAAAGTGCACGCATGGACATTGCGCTCAGAGAATATGGCGCTGCCAGAAGCGTATCGTAAAGGTGATCCAAGTCAGGCTGATTATGCAATTCAAACTGGAAACATTGCGCAATTGGCGAGCGATTTATTTGCGGCAGATATTGATGGTCTGTTTTCAGACAATCCAGACATTATTGTTCAAGTTAGAGATGAGCTAAATTAAGTATCTGAGTTCAGGTTTGACCTGAGATAAAAAGAAAGGCTGCACAGTTTAAATTGTGCAGCCTTTTTATTGGGTCGTCAGTTTTAATTTAGAGTGATGTCAGCTTGCTCATGCTGCTATCTTGAGCAGTTGAGCGCATAGATTTTACAGTTTCAACTGTGTAGTTCGGAGTGAAGACATCTGAGACTTTGACGAATTCTGCATCCACGGCATCTTCGCTGAGAGATAGCATTGTGTAGCCACGTCCAAATGCATCAAAGAAACGCACTTCGTCGTTTTTCTCTTCCATCAAAGCATTGATTTGCGGGATAGGCATAATGTCGCCCAAGCCAGCAGATGTGACTGAGGTACATCCAAATTCAACACCGCGCAGTTCACCGTCTTTATCGTGTAAATCATTGGCCCAAGCTGTGTGTGTGTCACCTGTTAAAGTTACAAGGCGGGCATTGGCGGATTTAGCCGCGGCGTAGAGGCGCTCTCTGGCGGCAACATATCCATCCCAAGCATCCATATTCCAAGTCAGACCAAATTTGGAAAATTCGATATATTGCTCAGCATAAGGTGCTTTGGCGTAGATTGCTTTTTTCTGTTCGTCCGACAGTACAGCAGCCACATTTGGTGTTTTTACTTTGGCCATGATGACCTGATTACCAAGCACTTGCCATTTTTTGCCTTCAGATACGGAACGTTTAAATTCTGCCGCTAACCAGTTTTCCTGTACATCGCCCAACATGCTGCGTTCTGGGTTCATTGTTTCGGCAATGATCTCTTGAACTTTAGCCATGCGTTGATCTTCAGGCACTGCCATTGCGTCTCCAAAAGAGAGTGGAATAGAACGCGCTAGCAGACGTGATTCTAGCATAAAGAGGGAGGCGAGGTCACCAATGTCAAACCCGCGATAGATGGAACCAAGGGCTTTGCCTGCATCTGGATCGCGCACTGGCATCCATTCAAGATAAGCTTGGATAGCCTGTGTTTTACGTGTGCTCCACGGGCCTTCGGTCTCTTCTTGGTGGTTTTGCGCGCCTGTTCTGTATGAATCGTTTGCGCTTTCATGGTCATCCCATGAACAATACCAGACAGCACGTGCATGTGCTTTTTGCAAATTCTCGTCAGCTTTATATTGCGCATGGCGTTTACGGTAATCATCGAGGCTAATGATTTCATGAGCAGGTTCGACAATACGTCCGATTTTTGCGCCAACCTCGCTTCCATAACCATCACTGCCATATTCATATAGGTAGTCGCCTAGATGAATAACCGCGTCGACATCATCGCGTTTGGCGATTGCGTCATATACATTGAAAAAACCAAATGGAAAGTTCGAGCAAGATACGACCGCAGCTTTGAAAGGGGCTGTGCCTGTTTTGGGAAGTGTTTTTGCGCGTCCCATTGGAGAGACGACAACACCAGAAACTGTTTCAACGGCGAAGGCGTAGTAATATTGTGTGGCTGGTTTTAATGCTTTGACGTCAATTTTGATTGTGTAGTCACGGTCTTTGTTTGTCGAAAAAACAACGCTTCTTTGCGTAGGAAGAGTTGTAAGGCTGCCTTTTTCCAGTTGGGATAAGTTTTCAATGTCAGATGCTTCTGTTGATATGAAAACCATTCCTTGAATTGGGCCGTTATCAGCAATAGGCGATATGCGCGACCAGAGAATAACCGCGTCTGAAGTTGCATCTCCAGCGGCAACACCATGAGAAAAGCTCGCTTCTCCATCAAAGGCTGTGACTGATTTTTCAGCTTGCCCGAGTGGGCCTGTGGCTTGTGTTGCGCATCCTGCTGCAAGTGCACTGGACGCTGCACCAAAATAGAAAAAACGTCTTCTGGAAATATCCCGCATAATCCCGCTCCATTTCTTAAATGATGATACCCTGCGGCGATATCACCATAGGGCTAGATGCGCTTTTGAGCGCAATAAAAACACGATTACAGCCCGAATAGGGGCCGAAAACCCTTCCCAAAATGATGAATTTCGGGAAGGGCAGGAAAATTCAGCCTAGAACTTGGCTTTTAGTTTCACACCATACCAACGTGGAATGCCGCGAATTGTTGTTGGAATACCAAATGCATCTCCCGTGTTACCATAGTCGATCAGATATTCTTCATCTGTTGCGTTCTCAACAAAAGCGGAAACTTCCCAACCTTTGTTTTCGTTTCGTAGGCCGACTTTGAAATCTAGCAATCCATAGGCATCCTGAAGTTCTTCAGGTGTGTTCTCGTCTGAGAAGTACACTTCGTCTTTCCATACATAAGTTGGCACAGCGAATAGCTCCATTGCGCCCATTGGGAAGTGAAGTTCAGCACCAAGAGACAATGTGTTTTTTGGACTGATACGGAAAGTATTTCCAGCACGCACTTGAGAATTTCCATTAGAGTCTGAATCATCAAACTCAGAGAAGTTGTAACCATATGTTGCAAAGACATCGACATTGTCATGTGCGATCATGAATGCGTCAACTTCAAACCCGTATTGCGTGGCTGCACCTGTGTTTTCAACAAGTGCGACAGGGTTACCTTCTTCACGGAAAGACACCTGAAAGTCTTCATATTCTGAATAATAAACTGAAGATGTCAGACGCAGACGGTTATCAAGGAATTCTCCTTTGAGGCCCAACTCATAGTTTGTCAGGAATTCAGGATCAACAACAGCAAAGCCTGATGTCTCGCTTGCATCTGCGCTTAAACCACCGGGGCGACGTCCGCGTGCGATAGAAGCCCAACCATTTAGATCGTCAGCTAGCTCATAGTTTGCAGCTAGACGCCAAGTAAAGTCTCCATCCGCATTATAAGAGCGTTGTTGCGTGACGCCCTGAGGCGCTGATGAGAACATCGCGTATGAAAAACCAATGAAGCTACCTGGAGAAATAAGGCTCGGCAGAATGACGTCTGTACCCGGGAAGACGGCTTGCGCGGTGCCGCCAAGCGTTGCATTTCCATTTGATACAAATGCAACAGATGAAGTTTCAAATTCTTCTTCAGTGTAACGAAGTCCACCAGTCAAAGTGAGGCGGTCTGTTACATCGTAGGAAATATCTGCAAATACATCCGTCGATGTCAGATCATTGGTTGTGTAGGTGTTTTGTACATATTGTTCATTCAGAGCGATAACTTGACCGCCTGTTAGACCAACCAGTGAGTAGCGCAAAGGGTCGTAAATGTTGAATGCGTTTTCAGCACCGGGCACATTTAAGCTTTGCAAATAGCTAATCATGCCAGCTTGACCACCAAAATTGGCTGCAAATGTAGGCGCGATTAACAGCGCTTGAATTGCGGCTTCATCATTGGAGACAATGAGATTCTGACTGTCATGTTCGTCGAAATAGTTCAGGCCAACAAATCCACGAAGCTTGCCGCCATTGTTGAAATTCAGGCGTAATTCTTGCGAGAATGATTGACCTTTTTGATTTGTTCCAAGTTGCAGAAGATCAGCAGAAGTACCATCAGAATCAAAGGCTTCATCTTGATATTGGTCACGATAGTCTGTGATGGATGTCAACGAGAGATATTCGTTCAGGTCATATTCCAGAATACCTGTGATCGAGAAGATTTCACGGTCTGAACCAAGTCCGCCATCGCGGCCTTGTGTGTTTGTGAAGTTCATCTCAACATCATCATAATAATTGATAGACTTGCTACCTTCAGCACCTGTTGGAATAACAGCAGATCTAAATTCTGTACCTGTAGAGTCGTCGACTTCGTAGTTTGCAATGATGTCGGCTGTAAAGTTCGCTGTTGGAGACCAGTGCGCAGCTAGACGTAGCGCGTCTGTTTTTTGTCCCATAAGGTCTGGTGTCGAAGGATCGTGGTTTTCAATGTAACCATCATAGCTATCGTGCACGCCAGAAAGGCGTAGGGCAAAAGTGTCTGATACAGCCCAGTTGTAAGCCGCTTCAAGACGCTGTGTGTTGTATGAACCCGCGTCAACTTGCACATAACCAGAATTCTCGTCTGTGTTGGCTTTGTTTTGGATGAAGTTAATTCCACCCACAAGTGCGCCTTGGCCAAACAATGTGGGTTGCGGGCCTTTAACAACTTCGATGCGTTCCATGTCGAAATAGGCAAGGCTGGCACCCCAACCCGGACGCGCATTTGATACACCATTGGTGAAGATAGCCACACGCGGTGCACCGCCATCAGATGTCACACCGCGAATGGAAAAACTAGGTGCGTTCAATGATTGCGCTTGAACCTGAAGGCCGGGGATGAAGTCTGCTAATTCTTCAAGGTCGTCAGCATTGATAAGATCAATAAAATCCTGATCTACAGCAGAGACGTTGATTGGAACATCAAGGAGGTTTTCGTCAATTTTTTGAGTTGATACAACAACAGCTTCAAGGCGGCGCTCTGAAACTTCAGCACTTTGAGCGTGGGCAGTATTTATGGAAAGACCCGCTAGAATTGCGGACGAGCAGAAAAGAACAGACTTCTTCATTGGATGACCCCGAAAATGATATGCGTAAATGCGGGGATTTATGGTGAGTTCTGTGACAGTTATCCTAGCGTTTTAGTGACAGTTATTTGACGTTTCAACAAATTATGAAGTCCAAGCCTATCTAGGGTGTCTGTAAAATTGGAATTGCTATTCTAAATACGCTTTGTGTTGTTTGGTACGTTGGGTTTGTTGTTGTTCGCGCTGTATGAAAAAAGGCGGCTCCAGCGAAGGAGCCGTCTTTCTTATGTGTTCTGAAACTCAGATGTGAAGCTCAGTGAAATTAGTCATAGGTTGCCAATTGTCGGTAAATGCGAAGCTCACCGCTGTCTTGTCTCTTCCAGAGAGTAATACCTTTTCCCGTAGAGATGCCAGACGCGTCACCAGCTCGCCATGTCGCTACATAGCTCATAATTGTAATGACATGGTCATCATGGACTTCTATGTACTGTGTTTGGTTTGTCAGCGCATCAAAGATAGGCAATTCTTTAATGTAATTACCAATGAATTCATCGATCGCTGCACGGCCCATTTCCGGCGTTTTGAAGTGAGGGACAAGCATTGCTTCATCATCGAAAAAGAGTTTCCAAGTCTCGCCATCGCCGCGCAAAATGACATTTGATTGGAGTAAGTTTAGGCCGGCAAGCTCAAATGCTTGAGGGTGGCTAAAATTTACGCGCGGCGTATGCGCCATAATGGCGGATGGATAGTCTTTAAATCCCATATATGGATTAAGCTCGGGATAGTGGTCTTGGAAATTCCAACTAATTATTTCTAGAGTTATTTGATCTGGTGCAGCGACATTCCAGATTTCAAAATAATCTCCTGAGACTGTGTTGGAAATATCAGTTTCATGTGGCGACAAATCAAAAGTAAAGGAGCCTCTGACGAATAATTTGGGGCCAATAGTAAGTATTTCATCAAGTGTGCGTGTGTGATTTGAAACTGCAAATGTATCTGAGAACGCCTTAAAATAAGCGATGGCATTGTCTTGCCCAATGGCTGATTTTTGCAACTCTGGAAGGATTTTTACATCTTTTGAAAAGTATGCATCCTTTGAGGTCAACTTGCCTTGAAAGGCGGTCTGTATGAAGGTTTCGTGGTGGGTTTGGAGTTGCTGCGCTATTTCTGGTGGGAGGTCATCATAAATGTTTTCAGCGCTCTGGGCGTTTGCAGGCAATTGAACAATGCTGATCAATAAAAGGCAGGACAATAAGCCGGATAGCCGACGTGGCAGATAGGTTAGGTAATATTCAATGTGATAGTTTGTCATTCTCATTTCTCCCCAAAGTGTATTGGGTGAATTGAAATGCTACAAATGTGGTATATTTGCGGCAAATGAGACTGTTCTGTTGGTTTTAACAAAAAGGCGGCTCCCGCGAAGGAACCGCCTTTCTTATATGCCGTAAGACGATTGGTTGGTTTGAGCTTAGAAGCCCATGCCACCCATACCGCCCATTCCACCCATACCGCCCATGTCAGGCATGCCGCCACCAGCAGGAGCATCTTTAACAGGTGCGTCACAGATTGCAGCTTCAGTTGTGATGATCAAAGATGCGATAGACGCTGCGTTTTGCAAGGATGAACGAACCACTTTAGTTGGGTCGATAATACCAGCTGCTACAAGGTCACAATATTCTTCTTTTTGAGCATCAAATCCGTAAGAGATAGATTTGTCAGCAAGAATTGCGTTCACAACGACAGAACCTTCAACACCAGCGTTTTGAACGATCTGACGTAGAGGTGCTTGAAGTGCTTTTGTGACGATGTCGATACCGGCTTGTTCGTCAACATTTGAGCCTTTAACTTTAAGGGCAGAAGATGCACGAAGAAGCGCTGTACCACCACCTGGGACGATACCTTCTTCAACAGCAGCACGTGTGGCGTTAAGTGCGTCATCAACGCGGTCTTTACGCTCTTTCACTTCAACTTCAGTTGCACCACCAACTTTGATAACGGCAACACCGCCAGCAAGTTTAGCAAGACGCTCTTGAAGTTTTTCTTTGTCGTATTCTGATGTTGTGTTTTCGATTTGCGCACGGATTTGAGCAACGCGGCCTTCGATGTCAGCTTTGTCGCCAGCACCATCAACGATAACAGTTTCGTCTTTTGTGATTGATACGCGTTTCGCTGTACCAAGCATTTCAAGAGATACGTTCTCTAGTTTGATGCCAAGGTCTTCAGAAATCACTGTAC